>CAZEPA010000283.1:0-6020 GCA_964513955.1 uncultured Anaerolineae bacterium
CTGGGGAAATGGCGCACATCGTGGCGGCTAGAAAAGCGCCTACGCGCCCCAGGTAGGCGCGGAAGAACCAAAGCAGCCAGACGGTTAGAATACCGGCGACGGCGGCTGGTAAGCGCCCAACCGCATCATTGACGCCGAAGAGGGCATAGGCCAACGCGTTGATATGAAAGCGAAACGGGCCGTGCATCATCGGCTGATGCTGATAGCCCTGGCCGTCAAACAGCTTCCACGAATACAGCACATGTAGACTTTCATCATGACTCATCGCGCGCACCCCCAGCATGTAGAAGTGCGTCGCCACGGCCAGGATTAAGAGCAGGACCCACGCGGTCTTCTCGAAATTCCAGTTAAAGCGTTTCACAAATGGCGTTTCCAAGCGTTCTGTTATGTCCATGTTCTGCATCTCACCCTCAACTCTTGTTCCTCAAGGCATTCAGGCTGTCGCCAGCGTTCGGCCATCCAAGCACAAATCCAACCCCGGTGTTCAGCATGTCATTATGCCCCGTTCGATCATTCTGTCCCCTTGACCCAGAGTACCACTTTCTCATCGGTCGTTGGCGTCTTGGCATCATTGAACAGAAGCCAGCGCGCCAAGGGCGCGCCGCTCAGGCCGTCGGGGGTCCAGCGGCGCGCGATCAGGTACGATGCGCCGACAAAGTCGGACGCGGGCGGCGTGGGGGTTTCAACCAGCGGTTGAATCACCGCATCGGTGTCCAGCGCGGTCGTGGGTGAAGTCACCAGGCGCACGCGCTGAAAGCCGCGCACGTACCACCGGACGACATCGCTGGTCGGGCTTTGAACGACATCTACCTGGAAGCGGCGCTCGTCGCCATAGCGATGAGCGGAACGGTTGACCAGCGTGTCGGCCAGCGCACGGCTGTCAGTCGTGGTTGTAGTTTGGTAAGCCAGGACCACCTGGCGCGGCAGTTCGGCCTGATTCAGCGCCCACAAGTGCCCCACCTGCGCCGCGCCCAGGATAACCAGCCCCAGGACGACGGCAATGCCCGCGGTGGCGCGCACGCCAATCCAAAAACCGCTCAATACATACAGAACAAGCACCAGTCCGAGAAGGACCAATGCGGCCACCAGGTATTGACTCTGGCCGGCCTGCGTCCAACTCGCCAGGTACAGTGTGAATGTGACGATGAGGACCAGGCTAGAGAGCAGGACAATCCATTCTTCGGCCCAGCGCGGCCCGGCTTTAACGGCCATCAGCAGCCAATCAAACGCTTGTGCGGCCAGCAGCGCCAGCGGCACGGCGATGACCATCCCATCGGCAGGCTGGCGGCCCAACAGCGCCAGCAGCAGGGCCAGTCCTCCCCAAAGGGCGGCGGTCTTGACGGGCCAGGTCAGCTGGCGTCTGAAGTCGGCGTTGAAGGCCCAAAAACCGAGGCCTAGCAGGGCGCCAAACAGCAGGACCGGTTCGTCCACCAACAAGCGCAACAGCGGCCACCAAAATGGCGGCGCATCGGCCGCGGGGGTAATGTGCGCCAGCCATTGACCCAGCATGTCGGCGGCGGCGCCCAGGCCCGGCCAAAAAGTCAATAGAAGCGTCGAGCCGAGGACAAAGACCAGTAGCGCAGGCAAAGCGGCCGCTCGCAGCAGGCGACGCAAAGACGCAGGAAAATCACGGGTCTCGCCAGGCGCAAACCAGACCAGTCCCAGGGCAAGCGCCAGGATGGCGGTCACGCCGCCGCTGGCGCTGCTCAAGGCCGCCGCGACGCCCGCGCCTGCCCACGCGCCCCAGGCCCGATCGCCGGCCAGGGCGCGCGTCACGGCCACCAGGGCCAACAGCGCGGCCAGCATCGCCAGGCTGTGTCCGTCCACCGTACGCGAGAAAAAAACGGCTGTGGGTGACAGCGCCAGAAGGAGCGCGCTGCCGAGCGCAGCGCGGCGTCCCATTTCGTGGCGCAGCCCGTAGGGCAACAAGACGAGGATGGCGCCAGCCAGCGCCGGCAGCAGCCGCGCCCACGCGTCGCCGCCCAGGGTGAGCAGGAAGAGCACGTGGTTGAGCGACAACAGCAAGGGGCTGACGCCGCTGACCAGGCCGACCGACTCGCCCTGCGCGAGCTGCCAGGCGGTCAGGGCTTGATGCGCTTCAGCCGGCGCGAGCGGATACAGACCCAAGTTGAAGAACCTGACCAGCAGCGCAAGCAGCGCCACACCGAGGTAAGCCGCCCGCTCCACAGTCAACCACGCGGCCCAAGTTGGCTCTGATGTGGAAATAAAAGGTGATTGCTTGATCATTTGCCATCCACGAATCTGACACGAGTTAACATACAAAGAAAAACCACTACGGATTGGGGCCGCCCACGACGGGCGCCGCGAGGGCCGCGCCGATCGGCGGCGGCTGCGCGACGACAGGGCCGCGACGACGGTAGATGCGCACACCATCCTGGTCGTAGACCAGATCAAGCGCGCGGTCAAGTCGCGTCAGCGCGGTCGGCTGCAGGCGGTACTTGTTGCGCTCAAGTTGGCCGACCACGATGTAATCCACGCCCCAACGATTCAGCAGGCTATCGAGTTCATTGGCGGTGGCCGTGCGGTAGATCGCCTCGATGGCTTCAGTCCGCCCCGTGGCCATGTCGCCGTAGGCGCGGCCGCGCCACTGCGCCTCATGCCCATCCCAGCCGAGCAGCGTCGGGATGCCGGTGCTCATGGAATAGCGCCCAGCGCCATCACGATCGTAGGAACCGCCGCTGGCCTCCAAGACCACGCGCGCGTCGCTGGCATTACGATTGAGCCACTGGATCGCGGCATAGTCGCCCGCATTGACCTGGCGCAAGTAGGCCAGGCCATCCAGCGTGGGGGTGTGCGCGAAACGTCCGGCCTTGCTATAACCGGCAGCCACGGGATAGTAAAGGCCGGTCAAAGTTAAGAGGCCGATCAGCGTCAGCGCGACGCCGCGCAGCGGGGTTAACGTCCGCTGCTGCCAGAGGCTGGCAACGATAAACGCGGCCGCCAGCGCCAGCAGAGTCCAACCCTGATAATAGAATTTGAAAACCGTGTTCATACGCGTGCCGAAGTTGTCCTTGAGGTAAATGAACTCCGGCGCAAACGTCAGCAGCAAGGCCAGGCCAACCAGCAGCAGCGCAAAGGTGGAGGCCAGCGGCCGCGCGAGCCCCTCGGATGGCGTGACAGGCGGCGCTTCACCGCGCGCGCTGATCTGCACGCCCAGTAGGCCGGCCAACCAGGCGATGAAAGCAGCCAAGAACAGGAACGTCCACGGATTCGCCAGCCGCAGGCGCAGCACCAAGCCGAGCAGGCTGCTGACGCTGGCGCCGCCGGTCTGCGCCTGCACCGCCGGGTTAGCCAGGACCTCGTTCACGAACGTCTGAAAGGATGGGACCACACGAGCCAGGAGCAGCATGAGCAGCACCAAAGCCGCGGGCAAGCCCAACGTCCACGGCAGCCAGGCCAGGCTGCGGCGCAGCACCACGGGCGCGCCGGCCTGCACGGTCAGGATGATAGCATAAGCCAGGGCCGCCACCAGGAAAGGCGCAAAGATGACCACGTATTGGCTCAAGCGCGTGGGAAAGAGCAGATTGGGCAACAGGCCGCCGGCCTGTGACTGGAAGCCCAGGTAGAAGGGCAGGTAGAGCAGGACGCCGGCCACGGCCAGCAGCGCGCCCAGCGCCGCGCTGCGCCCCAGGACCGTGCTGGTTACCGCGCCGCGCCGCTGCGCGAGGGCGACGCCGAATGCGGTCACGGTCAGCCCCAGGTAGATGGGAAAGTCCCAGGTGTTGAGAAAGCTCAACCCTCCCAATGCCAGCGCGTAGAGGAGGATACCCAGGCTGCCCAGTGGAAAAAGACCGTACAGAGATTGAAGATTGAAGATTGAAGACTTGCCGGGCGGCTCGCCGTTGCCGCCGGCCTCCTCAGCGGCGGCCTGCGCCGCGCTCAGCATCAAGTTGAGAGCAAAGGCGACCGCCATGATGACAAAGGGCAACGCCAGCACATGGGGATGCATGTCGCCCAGGATAAAACTAAAGTTCGGGAATTCGTCAATCACTTCAATCGTGTTGCCGGCCAGGTCACGATCATGAATGACGCGCGAAGCGTGCCACCACCACCAATACTCGCCCACGTACCATTGGCCGGTCGGCGCGTTGTCGGTCATTTCTTTGATATCGAGCGCCTTGATGGTTTCCGCAGGCAGCACACGGTTATGGTAGGCAAACTCCAAGATGCCCTGCTGATTCCCCATGACCACAACAAAGATGGCGGCCAGCAGGCCGGAAAGGATGCTGGCGCGCAACGAGCGTGCGTTGGTGGAGGGCAGCAGCGCCGCCAGGTTGAAGCCGACACTGAACGCAGCCAGCGCCACCAGGGCAAACCAGGTGGCAAGGCCGACGTTGAAGCTGAAGGCGGGCGTCAGGCCGCTGAGCTGCGTCAGCACGGCCAGCATGACATAGCCAAAGTAGTAGTAACTGATGCTGTAGCCGGAGAGCCAGGCGTCCAATGGAGGAAACCGCTCACTACGCAGCACGCTGTTGAGGAACATCAGCTCCATCGGCTTTTCGGTCGCAGAGATAGCGGGATCAAACGCGCGGTAATAGGCGAGGATGGCGAGCGCCGCCGCGAAGAGCACCTCGGTGATGAGAATTAAGCGGCCGTGCTGGCGCAGCCAATCCATCAGTTCCACATGACTGTCATCACGCCACAGCAGCCAGGCTGAGACGCCGGCGACAAGCAAAAGCGCCAGCGCGATGCCGCCCAGGCTGTTGCGCAGAAAACCGAAACTGGCGCCTAACCACGCGAGGTAGGTGACGAGCATCAGGCCGAACGGCTTCGCCAGCGCGTAGCCTCGATCCGGCAGCCGACGACAAAGATGCCACGTCAGCGGCAGCGCGGCCAGGGCGATCAGTTGTAGAACCATCCAAAATGAAAATACAGCAACCATGATACCCCACTATGGTCTTCAGAAGTCTGCAAGACTTCGGAAGCCCGCAAGACGCCTCAGCGCAGCGCGGCGGCCACAGCCAGCATGTCCTGCGGGCTGAGGGACTGGCTCAGGATTTCGATCATCACATCACCCTGCTGCCACACGAGTTCTCGCACGACGGGGCCTTTGTTCTCCTGCCGCAGGGTCAGCAGCAGGCCGGCGCGGCCGTTGATCTGAACTTCCTGTGTGGACGCGACATCCACCGAATCAAAGCGCAGGGTGCGAATGCGCCCCGCGTCGCCCAGCGCGACGCCAAACTGGCGCAGCGTCAAATCAAACGCGAACGATCGCGTGGCGGCGGCCCGGTACTCGGTTTCGATGTACAATGGCTCGGGGAACCAATCAGGCATTCCATCGTACGACACCGCGGCAATGCTGTGCAAGGCATAGTCAGCCGGCAGCCAGCCTGGTTCCAACAGCGGATAGGGCACGCGCGCACGCGCCGCGTCTAGGCTGGCCAGGGTTTCCGCACGCGCGCCAGCCGATTGTGGTCCCGCTGGCTGACTGTCAGGCGAGACATTGACCTGCACCTGGTGTGAAGTCCCATCGCCCAAGTTGAGGGTGGCGATGAGCGCAGCCATCGCGCGCTGGCCTGGGGTGGTGAAGAACGTGACCGCTAACATGACCAGCGCCAGCGCTGCGGCTAACCTGAGATAGGGCAACCGCGGCCAGGAAAGACGCGCCAGCGGGCCGATCGCGCGACTGAGCGGCGGCGCAGGCGGCGTCAGCGTCAGCCGTCGCACGCGCTGCGTGAGCGCCAGCGACGGCGGCGGCAGCGAGGCTGCCAGGGCGCGCAGCTGCCGCCCCGCGGCAAGCAGTGACCCCAGCTCATCGCCGCCTGGATGGGAAATTCCTTCGGGAGATGGGGAAAAACGGCGGTCGTAGACCGCTTGCGAACTTTCCGCACTGCCCGGCGCAGGGGCGTCATGCTCCCATGCAGCTTCCAGGGCCTCGGCGGCATCCCATTCATCGTCGCTGATCGGTTCTGTAGAATATCTCATGTCATTGCATGGCTGCGCGCAGCTTGCGCAGTGCGCGAAAAATGATAACGCCAACGTTGCTGGGAGTCAAGCCC
>CAZEPA010000284.1:0-6011 GCA_964513955.1 uncultured Anaerolineae bacterium
CTGCCCAGCACCACCAAGAATGACACGGTCTCGCGCATTGTTCCCATGCTCCAGGCAGGCGCGGGCGTCACCACCAGCCGCAACCATGTTCATTACGTCGTGACAGAGTACGGCGTCGCCGAGTTATATGGCAAGACGATCCGTCAGCGCTGTCTCAATCTGATTCGTATCGCGCATCCGAAGTTCCGTGACAATCTGACCGCCTGGGCCAAAGAGCAGCACTACCTCTAGCGCCTCTGTGTCGTTTACCTGCACAGAAGCCCGATTTCCTGGCGAAATCGGGCTTCTGTTTGATTCATTTCACCAACTCTTCACTGATCTCCCATAACCGGCGGCGCACAGCCACATCGCGACTGTGCGGCGCCGAGGGAACCGCGCGCTGATTGTCGAAGTAGGCGCCAGTCGTTGTCTCGACCTCAGGCGAGGAGGCCAGAAAGATCGAGGTGCGCGCGCCCATCTCAGGCGTGGCGCCGCCAATGCCAAATCCGGTCTGCAGCAGCTTGGTGCCAATGACGCCGGGGTGCAGGCAGTTGGCAGTCACGCGGGCGTCGGCCGTGCGTGCGGCCAGCTCATAGGTAAAGAGTACATTGGCCAGCTTGGACTGCGCATAGGCTTTGTAGCCGCCAAAGGCGCGCGCGCCTTGCAGGTCGTTGAAATCAATCTGTCCACGCTGGTGCGCCACCGAGCTGACGGTGATGACGCGCGCAGGCGCGCTCTGTTTGATCTTGTCAAGCAGGAGGTTAGTCAACAGGAAAGGCGCCAGGTGATTGACCGCAAACGTCATCTCAAAGCCGTCCTCGGTGACCTGGCGCTCGTTCATGAAGACGCCGGCATTGTTGATGAGCACGTGCAGCTGCGAATAACGCGCCAGCACGGCAACCGCCAGCTCACGCACCTGGCGCATGGATGAAAGGTCTGCTGGAATGAAATCAATTCGCTCATGACCAGCCGCTTGACGCAGCTCAGCCACGGCCTCCTGCCCACGGGCGATGTTGCGACCGTGCAGGATCACCGTATGGCCCTGCGCGGCCAGCGCCCGCGCCGTGGCCTTACCGATGCCATCCGTGGCGCCGGTGATCAGCATCGTTTTCGGATTCATGGTGTGTGTTGTGCCTTTCTCTGGGTTTTACATCGAATGAATTAGACCGCCGAGGTCGCCAGATCGTCACAAATTCCGGCGCCTCCGCGCCCCGGCCTGACAACAGCCCGCGCATCATGGGGCCGGCCAGCATCGAAGTCTGCGATGCCTGACCACGACAGCTGCAAATTGGAATCTAGCTTGGTGATGCCCTTGCGCAGGGCCAAAAGAGAGCAGGGAGAAGCTCTCTCGCAGATTGGTTTGGGGTGAACTCGCCCCACTTGAAAAGCCCAGAAAACGGCCAATTCGCCAGATTTGGCCGTTTTCCCTTTTTGCCCGATAATGTTGTTCCCAACTTCTTCCCCATGTCCACCAACCACTGTGAACTGTGAATCGAAAGGAGCTTTGAACATGCTGCGAATCAGAACCGTCCTCTCTCTCCTGCTGCTGTTGGCAGTGGCGGCGCCCATGGCTTCTGCACGGCCGAGTATCGGCGCGCAGGAGCTTCAGGGCAAGGTCTCCGTCAAACTGCTGCAAGAACTGGGTGCCCATGGCACGGCCCTGTTCTTCGTCGTGATGGCCGAGCAGGCCGATCTCAGCCCCGCGGCCAACCTGCCGACCAAGCAGGCCAAGGGCGCATTCGTCTATCAGGCGCTCAAGTCAACGGCCGAGCGCACGCAGGCCGATCTCCTGGCCTTCCTGACGGCGCGCGGGATTCCGTTCAAGTCCTACTTCATCAGCAACATGGTGTTGACGCAGGGTAACCTGGCGCTCGTCAATGAGCTGGCCGCCCGCGGCGATGTGGCCCGTGTGGAGGCCAACACGGCGCACCAAATGGTGCTGCCGAAGCCTGAGGAAGCGACCGGCGCGGCCGGCCCACAAACGATCGAGCCAGGCCTGACCCGCATCAAAGCGCCGGATGTCTGGGGCATGGGCTTTCACGGCGAGGGCATCGTGGTTGCCAGCGCCGACACCGGCGTGCAGTGGGATCACCCGGCGATCAAGAACAAGTATCGCGGCTGGAATGGCTCGACGGCGGATCACAACTACAACTGGCACGATGGCACCTGCGCCACCTCGCCCTTCATCCCGCCCGGCAACAACTGCCAGTGGCAGAATGTACCCACCGACACCGACGGCCATGGCACCCACACCACGGGCACGATGGTCGGCGATGATGGCGGGGCCAACCAGGTGGGCGCAGCGCCAGGCGCCAAGTGGGTTGCGTGTAAAAATATGAACGACCAGGGCTGGGGCACGCGCGCCTGGTATGCCGACTGCTTCCAGTGGTTCGTCGCGCCGACCAACCTGGCGGGCGCGAACCCCAATCCGGCCATGTCGCCCGATGTCATTAACAACTCCTGGGGCTGCCCGAACACGGCCGGGGGAGAAAACTGCGACGACCCGGCCAACGACCTGATCAACGAAGTGAACGCCACGCGCGCCGCCGGCATCATGGTGGTCGCCTCGGCAGGCAACAGCGGTTCGGCCTGCGGCACCGTTAACACGCCGATCGCGATCTACGATTCGGTCTACACGGTGGGCGCTTTCTCAGCGTCCACGGGTAACATCGCCAGCTTTAGCAGCCGCGGGCCGGCCGCGTTCACCAATCTGCTCAAGCCGGACATTTCCGCGCCGGGCGTCGGCGTGCGTTCAGCCTACGCCGGCGGCGGCTATAGCTCACTCAGCGGCACCAGCATGGCCAGCCCGCACGTGGCCGGCGCCGTGGCGCTGCTGTGGTCGGCGCGGCCGTTCCTCGTGGGCAACATTGACGCCACCGAAACCATCTTGAACTCGACGACG
The DNA here is from genome assembly GCA_964513955.1 of uncultured Anaerolineae bacterium. GTDB lineage: Bacteria > Chloroflexota > Anaerolineae > SSC4 > Amarolineaceae > Amarolinea. The sequence goes on from CAZEPA010000284.1 coordinate 2,882, forward strand.
ACGCAGCGCACCTCAACGCAGGACTGCGGCGGCGTTCCCGGCGCCTCCATCCCCAACAACACCTGGGGCTATGGCGAGATCAATGTCTATGCCGCAGTCCTGGCCGCCGTGCCAACCGCCCTCACCCTCAGCGGCCTGAATGCGAGCGCCGTCGCCAGCAACCTGCCCCTCTTGCTTGTGGTCGGCCTGCTCCTGACGGCTGCCATCGTGCTGACGCGACGAATGCGCCGTCCGGCCGCCTGAACCTGACTCCTGGCCAGGGGTGCGGCGGGTCATGCATGATGCGCCGCACCCCCAATTTCGTTCCGTACCCCATCAACGCGGACATCCGGCGTAGAGCCAAAAACCAAATGAGGCGGCCTCATGGGGTCGCCCCAACCTTCGGCTGCCGCCGGTGACTCTATGACGGGTGAGCAGCGCGGCGCCTCACCGCTAAAACGCCGCCACCGCTTCGATCACCTCGCGGCCGATGATTTCCAACGGCGTGATCTCATGCACATTAGGAATGCTGAAGATGAACTGCTGGATGCCGATGCTGGCCAGACCGCGACAGAAGCCGATCAGGTCAGCCGGGGTCATGCCGCCAGGCCCAAGCATTACCACGCCCAGCGCGGTGCGCTCGATTTCGCTGTAGTCGCGGCCCACGTCATCGCAGTGACCCTTGAGCACCTCCAGCTTGTGCTTGACCTGGTCAAGGCCGGCGAAGGCAAAGAGGTTGCAGGCATCGCCATACTGAGCCACCAGGCGCAGCGTCTTCTTCTCCCCACCGCCGCCGATCAGGATGGGGGGATGAGGCTGTGAGAGCGGCTGCGGGCTGTTGATCGGCTCGGCCAGTTGGTAGTGCTTGCCGGCGAACGGCGTCGCATCGCCCGACCAGAGATGCCTGGCGATCTGCAAGGTTTCCTCCAGGCGCTCGAAACGCTCAGCGATGGGCGGGAAGGGAAAGCCCAACCCCACGGCCTCGCGCTCGTACCAGGATGCGCCGATGCCCAGGTTGGCGCGGCCGCCGGAGAGCACATCCAGTGTGCTGACCTGCTTGACCAGGAAGGCCGGCTGGCGGTAGACCACGCCGGTGACCATCGCGCCCAGGCGGATGCGCGCGGTGGCGCCCGCCATAAAGCTGAGCGCGGTGTATGCTTCCAGCATCGGGTCGCTGGCCAGACCAATGCCTGGATCAATCTGGAAATAGTGGTCCATCACCCACAGACTGGCAAAGCCAGCCTCGTCGGCCGTGTGTGCGATGTTGGCCAGCGTGCGGCCCGTGTTGGCCGGGCTGCCGGGCCAGTTGAACGCAACGACCTGTAATCCAAGTTTCATGAGAGACCTCCGTACTGTTGTGATTTCACGCTCGTACCGCGTGACGATTGGTGGGATCGGCATAGGCGCCTTCCATCGCGCCCGGCCGAATGTCCTGGAAGATGGTAAATTGATTGCCGCTGGGGTCCGCCAGCGTCTGGCAGGGGCCGTTGGGAATCTCGAAGGCAGCGCCCTGTCGCTGCCAGCCGCGGGCCGCCAGCGCCTGGAGCGTCGCTTCCAGGTCGGCGACCTCGTAGATGGGCATGCAGCTGGGCGCGGGACGGTGATCCGCCAGCAGCAGTAATGGCCCGTCCCCCAGGCGCAGCGCCGCCACCCTGGCGCCAAAGGATGCGAACTGCCAGACCCGCGCCGCGCCCAGCTGCTCCTGGTAAAAGGCCAGGTCCTGCTCGAAGTTGGCGACGCCGACATAGAGAAAGCGCAGCGCGCCGAAAGGAGGCGTCATCCGAAGCTCTCCTCGCTCGCCCCTGTCAGGCGCGCGCGTTCAGCCCAGAGGCGCGCTGGCACAGCCTCGTCGCGTGTGTACGCGCGGGTGGTGATCGGCTTCTGTCCGTGGAAAAGCTGCCCGCGGGCGCCGCCCGCCTGCATCTCGGCCAGCCAAACGAAGCCCGCCGCGGCCCCGGCGACCAGGCGAACCTGATCCTGCAAACTCAATGGCTCCTCCATCTTGGCTTGCGCAGCTCCTTTCTAGAGCGAATGTTCATTCCAGTCGAGAAGAAACAGATCGGCTACAGCTTGACGGCATCCCAACACGCGGTGATTGCGGCCTCAATGGCTTGCTCTTCGAGCTGCACCTGGCCTTCGAGATGACCGCGCACCAGGTTCACCAGGGGCGCGTTGGCGATCAGCATCAGCAGATGGATGGGCATGTCTTTGAAGATCTGCTGGGCATGGCCTTCCTGGAAAAGCCTGATCGGCTCCTGCCAGAGGTTCATGCCTGTCTCTTTGGATTCAGGCGTGATGACCGGCGACAACGAATACTGGTCAAGAAATTGAAACAGCTCGGGATTGCCCAGGTAGAAGCGAAAAAGGTTGCGCCAGATGCAGAAAAACCGCTGGCGCAGCGGCGCGTCGGCCGCGTATCCATCGAGCATTGCCTGGTGCACGCGCAGCTTGAGCTCTCGGTAGAGCGCGTTAACCAGTTCTTCCTTGCTCGTGAAATAGTGGTAGATCGTGCCCATGCCGACCGCGGCCTCGCTGGCGATCAGCGACATGGGCGTTGACTCCAACCCGCGTTCGACGATCAGGCGGAGGGTGGTTTGCAGAATGTTGTCGCGTTTGTCGCTCTGTTCTGGCATGAACGGCTGTGCTCTTGGAATGATTGCTCGATGGTATCACACGCCAGGCGCGATGTCAAGGCTTTTGGGCGGCAACCAGGCGCCAGTTTGCGCGGGTTGCCAGCCCGGCGTTTTGGAGTACAATCACAGATCAGTGGTGCAAGTTGGAGGCGATATGACAGAAAGAATCGTGGTGACCGGCGCGACCGGTTTCATCGGCAGCCGCCTGGTGCCGGTTCTGCTCCGTCGCGGCTATGCGGTGACTTGCCTGGTGCGCAGCCCGGCCAAGGCCGCTGACCTGGCCAGGCAAGGCGCGACGTTAGTCCCCGGGGACGTGACGGAGCGCAGTTCGCTCGTCGAGCCGCTGCGCGGTGCGGCGGCCCTATTCCATTTGGCCGGCTGGTATGCGCTGGGCAATCTAGACAAGGCCAAGATGTGGGCGATCAACGTGGACGGTGCGCGTCACGCGTTGGAAGTGGCGGCTGAGCTGGGCGTGCCGAAGATCGTTCACACCAGCACGGTCGGCGTGTTCGGTAATA
>CAZEPA010000285.1:0-6009 GCA_964513955.1 uncultured Anaerolineae bacterium
GTAGGGACTTTCTGCCGAATGTTTCGGACGCGGGTTCGATACCCGCCATCTCCACCAGCATGAAACGCCAGCCTTCAGTTCTCAGTTCTGAGAATTGGGGGCTGGCGTCTTTGTAGGCCATCTGCGACTCGCATGGCGCAGACACGAACAGACGCCTTCATCTCTCGATCTGGGGCATGGTTGGGCGTGTTTGGAGGAAAAAACATGGATCTTGGACTAAAAGACAAAGTGGCCTGTGTGGCCGGCGCCAGCAGCGGCCTGGGATTCGCCGTCGCCCGCCTGTTGGCCGCGGAAGGCGCACGCATCGCCATCCTGGCCCGCCGGCCCGATCCGCTGAAAGCCGCGGCGGAGCGTATTCGCCAGGAAACCGGCGCGGAAGTGCTGCCCATCACGGCCGACGTCACCTATCCGGTGGCCTGCCAACGCGCCGTGGATGCCGCCGCCGCCCATTTCGGCGGCCTGGATATCCTGATCGCCAATGCCGGTGGGCCGCCCACGGGCCTCTTCGAGGAGTTACGCGATGAGCAGTGGCAGCAGGCCATCAGCCTCAACCTGATGAGCAGCGTGCGCTTGATCCATGCGGCCATTCCGCATATGAAGCCCCGCGGCGGCGGGCGCATCATCGTGATTGCCTCACTGTCGGCTAAGCAGCCGCTGCCTAACCTGATTCTCTCGAATACGTTGCGCGCCGGCGTCCTGGGACTGACCAAATCCCTGTCTAATGAACTGGCGCCCTACAACATCCTGGTCAACAGCGTCTGCCCCGGCTGGACGCAGACCGAACGCGTACAATACCTGATGGAAGATCGCGCGCATCGCCAGGGAATCACCAGCGAGCAGGCCGCGGCCGGCATCACCAATGACATTCCGCTGCGGCGCATGGCGCAGCCAGAAGAATTTGCCGCGCCGGTGGTCTTCCTGGCCTCCGCCCGCGCCAGCTACATCACCGGCATTGCCCTGCAAGTGGACGGCGGGCAGATTCGCAGCATCGTCTAAACCGACTTATGAAATCGTTGCCAACAAAACTCTTTCTCGCCCTGGGCGTCATCGCGCTGATCGCGCTAGGCGCTTGCTCCCAGCCGAATCCATCTCCCGCGCCTCCCACCGCGGCCGCCAGCCCAACAACGGGCGCTGCCTCCGCAACCACCGTGGCATCGCCAACCGCCGCCCCCACGAACACGACCGCGCCGCCTGCCCCTTCGGCAACGCCAACGAGCACACCTATGCCGCCGAACACCCTGGCGCTTGACCTCAGCGTGCCGGCCGCGCTGCGCACGGCTATCGTTGAGTGGGCCTCGGCGCAGGGCATCACCCTAATCACCGACACGGCGACGGCGACATTGTCCATTGGTCCGCGCGCCGGCGACCAGGCCATTCTGCTGGCCGAACAGGTCTACGCGGCCGCGGATTGGTTTGCCACCCTGCGCAGCGGCATCACCAGCGCGTCGCTGCAAGGCTTATGGCAAGGCAAGCCGACCGACGACGGCCTTGAGGTTCTGCTCGTGACTGAAGAAACAGCCAGCGCGTTGACCGGGCTTTGGGGTATTCCTGGGGCCACGGTCTCGGTCGTGACGACGGATGACCTCTTGACCCGTTTGTGGAAAGAGAAAAAAGCCATCGCCATCGCGCCGTTCGATGGGTTGATGCCGCAGATGGCCGCGCTGCCGGTGGACGGATTGAACGTGCTGGACCGCGCCATGCCCCTGGCGCAGTATCCATTGGTCGTACGCACCTGGGTCAACGGCGATGCTGAGCTGGGCAAGGCGCTGGCGCAGGCGGTGCAGCCCCAGGCGCCGTTGACGAACCGCCACGCCGACCATATCACCAGCCTCATCATGACCGGGGTGACCGCCATGGCCCGCAACACGGCCTACGCGATCGAGCAGCGCGGAGACCCGGCCTTCCCCGCGCGCAAGATCGCCGAGGTGCTGGCCGCGGCCGACATCACACATATCAGCAACGAAATCCCGTTTTACACTGGCTGCGAGGCGCGGCCCATCAAAGATCTGCTGGTGCTGTGCAGCAAACCCGCCTACATGGCGGCGATCAAACTGGTGGGTACTGACATCATAGGCCTGACCGGCAATCACATGCTGGATTACGGCATCAAGCCGTTTCTGTACACGCTTGACCTGTATGACAAAGAAGGCTTGCCCTACTACGGCGGCGGTCGCAATGACATCGAAGCCAGCCGTCCGCTGACGATCACCGATCACGGCAACAAGCTCGCTTTCCTGGGCGCCAACAGCTTTGGGCCAGAGTGGAACTGGGCTGACAGCAAGTCGCCGGGCGCGCGCGTCTACGATCCGGCGACGATGAAGCAGTCCATTACGGACATTCGCCCCTGGGCCGATGTCATCCTGGTGGAGTATCAGGCGGAAGAGACGTACGAGTACGAGCCGAGTTACAACAATCAAATCCAGTTCCGCGCGACGCTGGCTGACGGCGCCGACATCGTCACGGGGGTGCAAGCGCATCAGCCGCAAGCCGTGGAGTTCAGTCAGGACGGCCAGCGCATCATTCTTTATGGCTTGGGCAATCTGTTCTTCGATCAAATGTTTGCCGATAATGTGCGCCAGGGCTTGATTCCGCGCCATACGATCTACGAAGGCCGCTTGCTGCAAACCGAGCTGCTGACGACGATCCTGGAAGATTACGCGCAGCCGCGTTGGGCGACCGCAGCCGAGCGCGAGCGGATTCTCAAGCTCGTCTTTGCGGCCAGCGGATTCAAATAGAGGGAGACGCCATGTTACGCAACCTACTCGATCAACAACAAGCCGAGCTGCTGCAAAAGGAACGGACGCTGCTCGAAGATCTGCGCGTCACCCTGGCGCGCCTGGATGCCGCGCCCGAAGATGAACGACGCCTGGCGCTGGCCCTGCGCCAGTTGGAAGAGCTTTTTTTGCTGGTCGTGGTGGGTGAATTCAATGCCGGCAAGTCGGCCTTCATCAACGCGCTGCTGGGACAGAAACTGCTGACCGAAGGGGTGACGCCGACCACCCATCGGATCAATGTCCTGCGCTATGGCGCGGAGCAGTCCCAGGCCCTGCGCGAGGAAGACGTGCTGGTGTTGACGCTGCCGGTGCCCTGGCTGGAAGAGATCAACGTGGTAGATACGCCCGGCACCAATGCCGTCATCCAGCGCCACCAGGAAATCACCGAGGACTTCGTGCCGCGCAGCGACCTGGTGCTCTTCATCACCTCGGCCGACCGCCCCTTCTCTGAATCGGAGCGCACCTTCCTCAGCCGCATCCGTGACTGGGGCAAGAAGGTGGTCATTGTCATCAATAAGATTGACATTTTTGAGGAAGAGGACGAGATCCAGCAAATCACGCAGTTTGTCGAAGACAACGCGCAAACCCTGCTGGGCGTCCGGCCGCAGATCTTTCCGGTGTCAGCGCGCCTGGCGCAGAAAGCCAAGACCGTGACTGGCGTCGAACGCGCGGCGCTGTGGCAGGCCAGCCGCTTCGGTCCGCTGGAGGAGTTCATCCTGGGTACGCTCGATCAACGCCAGCGCGTGCGCCTGAAGCTGGAGAATCCCCTGGGCGTCGCGGCGCGTTTACAAGAGCAGTATCAGGCTACCACGCAGGCGCGCATGAGCCTGCTGACCGAAGACTTCCGCACGATTGATACGATTGACAGCCAGTTGGGCGCGTACGAAGAGGACATGCGACACGACTTCAAGTACCAGCTCAGCCATGTAGACAACGTGTTGCACGAGATGTCGGCGCGGGGCATGGAGTTTTTCGACGATACGGTGCGCGTGGGGCGCGTGTTCGATCTCGTCAACACCAGCAAGGTCAAGGGCGAGTTCGAGGAGAAAGTGATTGCCGGGGCGGTGCAAGAGATCGAAGTGCAGGTGGGCGAGCTGATTGATTGGTTGGTCGAGCGCGATTTCAAGCAATGGCAGGGCGTCATGGAGTACCTCAACCGCCGCGCCGATCAGCACCAGGATCGCATTGTGGGGCAGCTGGGCGGCCAGTTCGAGTTCAATCGCCGCGAGCTGTTGGCTTCTGTGGGTCGCGCCGCGCACGACGTGGTGGCAACCTATGACAGGATCGGCGAGGCGCGGCAACTCGCCGATTCCGTGCAGATGGCGGTCGCGCAAACGGCCATTGCGGAAGTGGGCGCGCTGGGGCTTGGCACGGTGCTGGTGGTGATTCTGCACACGACGCTGGCCGATGTCAGCGGCGTGCTGGCCGCGGGCGCGGTGGCCGCGTTGGGGCTTTACATCTTGCCGACGCGACGGCGCAAGGCCAAAGCCGACCTGAAGACAAAGATGGAAACCTTGCGCGGCAATCTGGCCGAGTCCTTGAGCGCCGAGTTCGAGCAAGAACTGGGGCGCTCCGTGCGTCGCATCCGCGAGGCGATGGCGCCGTACACGCGTTTCGTACGCAGCGAACGCACCAAGCTGAGTGAGATTGAGGGTCGTCTCATACAGGCGGCGGCCGATCTGCGCGCCCTGCGCGCGCAGGTGCAGGAGCTATGAGCGCAAGCCAGTCGGTCTCGCTGCGTCCGTTAGGCGCCGATGATGTGATTGCGGTGCAGGCGGTGTACGAGGCCACGCCTGGCTATTTTGAGATGATGACGGGAGCGCCGGCGCCCGCGTACGAGGCGCCGCGCGAATTCGACAACCTGACCAGTCAGCCAGGTCGTTTATGGCTAGGGCTTTTTGTGCCTGATGAAGCCGGGCTGCCCGATCTGATTGGCCTGCTGGATCTACGCCTCGATTTTCCGGAACCGCAGGTCGTCACCCTGGGATTGCTGCTGGTGTGCGAAGCCCGCCAGCGGCAGGGATTGGGCAGCCAGGCCTACCGCCTGGTCGAGGGCTGGCTGCGTCAGCAACGGTTCCGCGCAGTGGAGCTGCACGTCGCCGGTCAAGCGTTCGGCGTGCAGCAATTTTGGCGGCGATTGGGCTTCGAGTTCACGGGGCAGCAGCGCCGTGTGGCGCTGGGGCGGAAATCGGTGCGCTTGCTGGCCCTGTCCAAGAGCCTGGCGTCCATGCCTGGCGGTTGAAACCGCAGCGGCGCCGACGAGGTGCCCCATACCGCCGGCAACGACGGCACCATCATTGGCACAATCAGCAGAGACAAAACATCAGGGGTCGTGTGAAGGGTTCCAAGCTCTCACGACCCCTGATGAATTTGTAGGGAGGCTTCTGCGCGACAGCGGGCGCCACTAATCCGATATCGCTGAGGTTGTCAGTGAATCACGGCCGGCCGATCGCCGGTGGGCATGGATGGCGCAAAGGGAAGATACAGGGTGCAGTCCGGGCAGCCGCTCGGAATCGCCCCCTCCGTGCGCCAACGGGCCATCCAGCAGGGCAAGGCGGGCTGGCGGAAGGCCGGGCAGGCCTGGCGCTGCGTCTCGCCACACCCCTTGACACTCCAACAAGGAGCGCCGGCAGTTTCCGTCATCAGAGCGGAGCCGGGCATCGTGGGGCGGGGCCAGATCAAACCGGGCGCCGGCTGACGGCGCAGGGCCGCTTGCTCAGCCCGTCGCGCCGCGTTCGCTTCAGCCTGCCAGCGTGCGTCCAGGCGACTCAACGCGTAGCCCAACGCCAGCGTGATGAGCAACGGCACGCCGATGCGCAGCAAGAACATCCCTAACACGAGCAGAACATCCATGAATGTCGTCATGATCGCCTCCCTCGGACCTCACTAGCATGACCCTTGACCGCAAATCACCGAATCACACATTTGAAATCTTGATGCGCCGGCTTGCGATCCAGACAGCCGTTGTCATGTAGGGGCATGTCTGGTTGTATACCGTAATTCTATGTGCGCCGCGACCAAGGATTTCAAATGCGCTGTTTCGATGAAGTGTACAAGCCTCATGTTAGGTGAATCATTAGGTGGGGGTATAGTTGGGATCGAGAGTTAACAGTATTTGATCTACTCGGAAACCATCTTCACGCATCCACAACTTTACGGTGTGCAAACCCGATGTAGCAACATAAAGAGTTGCATTTTGTAGGCCAGCCGGAGTGCTTCGCGTTTTACACCAACT
>CAZEPA010000286.1:0-6001 GCA_964513955.1 uncultured Anaerolineae bacterium
AACAGGCCGCTGCATCACACGCTGCGGCCTGTTTGATTGACTTTGACAGTCCGGTGTATAATCTGTCCGCACGAGGTGCAGGCCTGAATGGAACGTAGATGCAGGCGTGCAGTACAAGAGAAAAGAGCAAAACCACATGAAAAAGCTATTAGGATTTTTGGTGGGCATTGGCTTGGGCATGGCAAGCGGCTACGTGGCCGGTTTGCTGCTCACGCCCGCGTCTGGCGAAGACTTGCAGACACAGGTGCGCAGCCGGATCAACCTGGCGCTGGAAGAAGGCAAGAGAGCCGCGAGCGCGCGCGAATCAGAATTACTGGCGCAGTTCAGCGCCGCCAAGCGCACGCCATTGGCTTAAGAATCAACGTTGGCACTGTGGGCAGAAATGGGTGGCGCGCTGACCGATGACAACGCGCACGATGGCGGCGCCGCAGTGCGGACAAGGCTGGCCGGTGCGCCGAAAAACCTGGTGGCGTTCCTGGTTTTGCCCTTTGGCGCCGCCCGGGCGCTGGTAGTTCTGTAGACTGCTGCCGCGGTCGAAGATAGCCTGCGCCAGCACCTGGCGCGTCACGGTGTGAAGGCGCGCCACGTCGTTCATCTGCAGATCGCGGCCCGCGCGCCGGGGATCAATGCCGGCCGCGAACAAAATCTCATCGGCGTAGATGTTGCCAATACCCGCAATCAGGCGTTGATCGAGCAGCAGGCTTTTGATCGGCGCTTTGCGCCCGGCCAGGCGCGCGGCCAGCTCCTGCGGCGTGAAGTCAGGATGGAGCGGCTCCGGCCCCAGTTGGCGCAGCACCGTGGCCGCATCGGCCACCACGTACACCCGGCCGAACTTGCGCTGATCGCGAAAGAAGAGGCGCTGACCTGAATCGAGCGTCAACACCAGATGCGTGTGGTGATCGGGCGCGGCCTCCGGGCCAACCACGTGGAGCTGGCCCGTCATGCGCAGGTGAATGATCAGCGTCTGATCGTCGGAAAGTGCAAAGAGCAAATACTTGCCGCGCCGATCGGCGCCCATGATCTGACGACCGACCAACGCAGCCTTAAGCTCGGCGGCCGGGGGCGTCGCAATCGTGCGTTCCCACCGCACTTCGACCCCAAGCACGCGCCTGCCAACCAGGTCATGGCGCAACTCACGGACAATCGTTTCTACTTCCGGTAGTTCAGGCATGATATTTCCCTACACATCAGGCGTCCGCAAATCAACGACGCGGCAAAGGCCAGCGCGGCGACTTTAGCTGCTGCCAAAGCGCCTGGAATCACTGGCCGCGCGGTTTAAGGCGCCAGCGGCTCCTCTTCTTCTTCTCCAAAGGCTAAGTCAAGCGCCTGGCTCGTCACCACGGCGTAGGTGCGCGTCAAGGCGACGTTCATGTCGCTGGCTTCCTGGCCCAGCGGCGGCGCGCCCAGGCGTTTGAGCAGCAGCGCGCCCACTTCCGGCGCGACAATGCTGACGGCAAAATGGTCTAGAGGCGCACCTTCCTGCCAGAACGACGGGATGAGTTCTTCCAGCGGCCGGCCATCCGTCAGTTTTTCAACCGCAGCTGGCGCGGCGGCGGCCTCGCCCGCGCGCCGGGCGCGCAGCGCGCCTAAGATCTCTTCGCGCGTGCGTCCGCGCAGGCGAAAAATCAGGAAGGGATCCTGATCGAAACGCTCACCGAGCAGGTAAAAAACCGCGGCCAGGTGTTTGCACGGATTGACTGCGTCCGGACAGGAGCACTTGGTCGTCAGATCTTGGCGGGTCTCAGGAAAGAGCGATACATGGGCCGCTTTGAAGGCCGTCTCGACATCGGGCGGCATTTCGCCGTTGAGCAGGCTGGCGGCAAAGATGGCCTGGCCAGCCAACGCCGCCAGCACGCGCTCCCATTCCTGGTTCGTCAGCTGCCCAACGCTGATGGCGATTTTGTAGGGAGTGGGGCGGGAACCTTGCACGCGGGCGCTGACTTTGCCCGGCTCGATGTTGATCTCCAGCACCTGCCCTTTGCGTGCGTAGCTGCGGCCGCGCGCCAGGCGACCGCTATCCACCAGGCGTTCCAGGGCCGCAATCCAGCGATCGGCCCACCAACTCTTGGCAAATGCGCCCGTTTGATGCGCAGCGCGGATGCCATCAGCCCGCAGTGGCTTCGATGGCGGGAAGTAGCGATCATCGTCGTCGAAGTGCGGCGTTGCGCGTCGTGGGCTCATGCTCCCTCCTCCACCGAGACCGCATCCTGCCGCAGCACCAGCAGATCGCGCAGCTGCGCGGTCGAGAGTTCGGTCAACCACGACTCGCCCGCGCCGACGATGCTGTTGGCCAGGTCTTTCTTGCTTTCGATGAGCTGGTCAATTTTCTCTTCCAGGGTGCCCGCGCAGACGAACTTATGCACCTGCACGTTGCGCTGCTGCCCGATGCGGAAGGCGCGGTCGGTGGCCTGGTTTTCGACGGCCGGGTTCCACCAACGGTCGAAGTGAAACACGTGATTGGCCTGCGTCAGGTTCAAGCCCACGCCGCCAGCCTTGATCGAAAGCACGAACAGCCGCGGGCCGTCGCCGCTCTGAAACAGCCGCACCATCTCATCACGATGGCGCGCCGGCACGCCGCCGTGCAGAAAGAGCGGTTCTTCGCCAAAGGACGCAGCCAGATGCTGCACGAGCAGCTCGCCCATCTCATAGAACTGGCTGAAGATGAGCGCGCTGTCATTCACCGACAGCACCTCTTCGAGCATCTCAGACAGGCGGTTGAGCTTGCCGGATCGGCCCACCAGCTCACTCGTTGTGCGGTCGCCCAGGAACTGCGCGGGGTGATTGCACACCTGCTTGAGCTTCATGAGGGTGGACAGGACCAGGCCGCGGCGCTGCATGCCGTCCGCTTCCTCAATCTGCCGCAGCGAATCTTGCACCACCGCTTCGTACAAGGTCGCCTGCTCCGCGGTCAGGTTGCAGAAGACCTTCATCTCGTTCTTCTCAGGCAAGTCCTGAATGATGGTGGGGTCCGTCTTCACGCGGCGCAGCAGCAGCGGCTGCACCAGGGCTTTCAACTGCGCGGCCGGTTCGGGCTGATGGTAACGCTCAATCGGCAGCGTGAACTTGCTGCGGAAGGACTGCTGCGATCCCAAGTAGCCCGGATTGAGAAATTCCATGATGGACCATAGATCGGTCAGGCGGTTTTCAACCGGCGTCCCCGTCAGCGCCAGCCGATGCGGCGCGACCAGGCTGCGTGCGGCCCGCGCCTGCTTGGTGGCCGGGTTCTTGATATTTTGCGCCTCGTCCAGGATGACATCGCCCCACGGGACTTTCCCCAGCAGTTCACGGTCGCGCGCGAGCAGGCTGAAACTGCTTACCACGACATCGGCCTGTTGGCTGGCGGTCACGAAGTCATCGCCGCTCAAGCGGTTGGCGCCCTGGTGCACCAAGACCCGCAGCGAGGGTGCAAAACGCCCAATTTCGCGTTCCCAGTTGCCCACCACCGATGTCGGGCAGATCAGCAGCACCGGGTCAGGCTGCGGGTTCTGTTCACGCCCGTGCAAGACCATGCCGATCGTCTGAATCGTGTTGTGGCACAGGATGCCATTGGCAACGAAGTTGTGGCGTCCGGCGTTATCTCCGTGAAGTCCGGCAATCTCCAGATCGTAGACCCAACCGGCATAAGCGACCGCTTCGATGGCGGTGATTGGGCTGAAAGTCGTAGGCTCATCAAGCCCCTCCGCGGCGGTTGGCGCAACGCACACGGCATCGCCGGCGTGTAAATCGTTGGTCCAGCCCTGGCGCGTCAACAGGCGATGGCGGCGGGTGATAGTCACATGGCAGCCGTTGGCCAGGGTCACGCGGCGCAGCGGCTCATCCACGCGCTGCCGATAGAGACGCTGCACTGGCGCGGCCACCAGGCGGCCATCCGTCTCTTGGCGCGCCTGGACGTAAAGCGGCGCTCGCGGCTGCGCCCAAAAGCCTTCGCCGTCGAAGGACGGCTCGCCCGCGTAGGTCTCCCACAACGTCTCGGCCGCCAGCCCCGCCCCGTTGACCAGGATGAGCGTCTCGGCGCTCAGGCATTTGCCCAGCCCCATGTCATCAGCCAGGCAGCCGCTGAGGCCGACGCGACGCAGGAAAACCAGCCAGGCCAGCCCGCGCGCCTGGTAGGGACGCAGCGCGCCGACGAAGCCGGCCGGCGCCGGCAGCGGCTCCAGTTGATCGTGACGGTCGAGGCCCTGAAACAAGTCCTGCAGCCAGCCATCCAGGGTCACGTCAGTGACAGGCAAGCCATCCACCGCGCTCTGTGTGCCGTCGCCCAGTGTCAGGCGCATGGCCTCCAGCAGGCTCAACTCCCCCTGCGCACGGCGCTTTTCCCAGAAACGGATCGCGGCTTCCACCTGCTCAGGCCGGAATTCAACCCATTGCCCGCGAATCTGCACCAGTGGGCTTTTCAGCGCGGCCAGGCGCGTAAACTCCTCCTCCGTCAGCGGCTCCTCGCCCAGGGCCAACTGCCAGTCGTACTGAACCACCTTGTCGAATGACAACAACCCACTGGCCTCGCTGGCCGCCTGTTTCTGCTTGAGCTTCAGGCGCACGCCCAGGGCAGCCGAGCGCTTCTGCCACCAGGGCGGGGTCAAAATGCCGAACCCGCTCTGTTCAAGCAGCGGGGCGGCCTCGCGCAGGAAGGTGTAGGCTTCGGGCGTGGTCAGCGCCGCGCTGCTTGGACGGGCGTCCCGCAGGGTCGGTTCGAGTGGCGGAAAGAGCCGCGCGGCCTTGGCCAATCCCGTGAGCAGCCGCTCCTGCGGCTGCACCAGGCGGCGATTGAGCAGGGTCAACGTGCTGCTGGCCTCCTGCCAAACCTGCTCAGCCGGCACTTGCAGGCTGGGGTCATCCGTGGCCTGCAGCAGGTAATGCACGGTCCAACTGCGTTCACCGGGCGAGGTAACGACCGCCGGCGTTTGGATCTGGAACGACACGCGAAAGCCGGCCGTGGTGGCTTGCTGTAAGTCTTCCAGCCAGCGTTTGACCTGCCCGACCAGGCCGCTGATTTGGAAGTTGGCGCTGCTCACCAGCGCCTGAGGGCTGAACAAGGCGTCAATCCACGCTCGCACCGGGCCTGACGCCGGGCGGCGGGGCAGCGCGCGCTGCATGGGGCCAGCCCAGGCGCGCACCTGTTGATCCACCCAGGTGGTCAGCGCCGCGGTGAGCAGAGTCAACGGGCCGGGCGGCTGCCAGTCCTCCGACAAGCTCAGGCCCCGTGCGGTGAGCCTGTCGAACCGCAGTGGATCCTCGGCGTTGGCCGCGCGCAGGCTGCGACAGGCCGGCGGCATTGCGTTCACCAGCCACTGAAAACGCGCCTGTTCATCGGCGTCCACCCAGGCCGCTTGCCAGCGCGCCGCCACGGTATTGCCTGCCTCCTCCAAGGTAGGCACGTAGCGTTGCCGCGCCAGCAGCTCCAGGGCAAAACGCGCCGCCGCAATCCAGAAGCGCAGGTCTGCGCCCAGGGTGATGCCCGGCGCGGCCGCGGCCGGCCACGTCACCAGGGCGCTCAGGGCGGCGGGCGCGTTGAGCGCCAGGCCGTCAATCACCCAATCCGCCAGGATCGGTTGCGCCTCGCTTTCTACGCTCGATGAGCGAGACGGCAGCGGCTGTCCGTTGAGCGTGGGCAGGCGCGCCAGAGCGCTGCCTTTGCTTACGCCGCTGCCCGTGCTGAGGCGCGCCGCGCGCAGCAGCTGCGCCGCAGGCGCCTGGGTCGGGTGTCCCTCCGGCGCGTGTGGGGCGGCGCGGCGGCGGCCTTTGCGGCCCTCTGCATCGGCCGCGATCTCGCCCCAGAGGAAAAAGGTTTCCACCCTCTCCGCGGCCAACCAGGATCCATGTAGGATAAGCATTGATTCCACACCATCCAAACCGGCGCCTTGTCGGAGCCGGAGGCTTACACCCGCTGCGCCAGGGCCGCCTTGTCCACTTTGCCCGCGATCGTCAGCGGCAGGCTGTCAACGATACGAAACTCGGCCGGGGTCTTGTAACGCGCCAGGCCATGCCGGCAATGGACGCGCAG
>CAZEPA010000287.1:0-5990 GCA_964513955.1 uncultured Anaerolineae bacterium
GCATCCATTCAACCACAAGGAGCACCCAGAACACAAAGAAACGGCAGATCAGACGCAAAGCGGCAACTTCTCTGCGTTCTTTGCGATCTCTGTGGTCAAGAACCAGGCTACATTTGAAACTGCTGAAGAAGAGCGCACGGCGCAGGAGTGCGCATCGCGCTCGCCGTGCGTCATGTCAGCAATTCGATGTCGTAATCCACCACTTCGCAGTCCAGCCGCCAGCGCTCGACGGCATTCGCCACGGCCTCCAGCAGGCCATGCGCGTAGTCGCTGCTGGCTGAGACGCACGCTACGCCGAGCACGGCGCGCTGCCAGGTGTCGTGCGCCTCCACTTCGGCAACGGAGACGTTGAACTCATGGCGCACGCGCGCCATGAGCGATTTTAGGATGCCACGCTTGCCTTTGAGGGAATCGTTACCCGGCAGGCGCAGCTCAAGATTGAGATAGGCTACTGATGGCGGCATGGGTAGTGCAGAGTAAGAAAGTGCAAGTTGTTGAACGTAGTCTCGGTGGGGGCGGTGAGCCGCGCCAGCCATAGCGGTGGTTGTGTCGGCCTAATTCTTGCCCGTCCACGCGCGATGGCGGTAGCGCTCCTCGAGCAGACGGTCAACCCGCTGCTGTTCGCGCGCGCTGAGTTCCCCTGGCTCGAGGGTCAGATCCAGGTGCTCAGCAAAGGCGCTGGCGAGGGCGGTCATGGCGTCGTTGATGTCAACCGGCCGGCCCAGTTCCGCGGCCGCCGTGGTGGCGCGCTGCGCCAGCGCCGCGCGCAGGGTCTCTCGCTCCTCTTCTGAGGCAAAGGCCAGGCCGTCTACGACGCGGGTGATGTCCCCGGTGAGCGGCAAAGAGCCGTGCTGCAGTACCCAACCCTGGCGCCGGCTCTGGGCGCTGCCGATCAACTTGCGGCCGTTGACGGTGATTTCATACGCGGAGGGCACTTCGAAGCAAGCCGCGCTGACGTCAGGGCCGGTGCGCGTGTCGCCGGGCGCTTTCTTGACCGCCAAGCCCATCCGCTCCAGTCCTAGCTCCAGGGCTTGGGCCAGACGCAAATACGCATCGAGCACGCCGCCGCTCAGGCGCGGTTCGGACGCCGACCCGGCGACGCTGTAGGTCAATTCGTCGGTGTGCAGGATGCTGCGACCCCCCGTGGGCCGGCGCACGATGTCGTAGCCCAGGCGTTGGCAAGCCGCCATATCCACTTCTGCCAGCGGTTGATTGCGCCCCAGCGATAGGCAGGGCGGCGACCATTGGTAGAAACGCAGCGTGGGCAGACCCTCGTCCGCGCCGGCCGATTCGGCCAACGCCTCATCTATCGCCATATTGGCGGCGCCGTCCATCGGCGCGGTGATCAGCAATCGCCAGCGGTTGTTCATGGGCGTGTGAAAGGCAGGTCAACCACGCGCGCTTCCAGGGTTTCATCGCCGCTGCGCACGGTAACTATGGTCCCCGCGGCGGCGTAGTCCCGCTTGACAAAAGCCAGGGCGATCGGCCGTGCCAGGGATGGCGAGTAAATGCTGCTCGAAATGGAGCCAATGCTGCGGCCGTCGGCTTCGACAGACGCGCCGGGCGCAGCTGTCTGCTCCAGGAGAAGGCCGCGCAGGTGACGCGTCACCTTGTCGTACGTGATTTGGCGGGCGATGATCTCCTGGCCCGTGTAGCAGCCTTTGCTCTGGCTGATGTATGCCAGCAGTCCAGCTTCCAGCGGCGTGACGGCGTCGGTCATCTCGACGCCGGGCGCAGGCAGCCCGGCTTCGACGCGCAGCCGATCGTAGGCTTCCCACCCGATGGGCTGGGCCGCGGCGCCGACCAGCGCCGCCCAGACTGCCGTCCAACCGGCGGCTGGCGCCAGGATGCGCCAGGCATCTGATCCAGGGCCGGGCAGGCGCACCACCGTGACCGGATGGCCGGCCAGGCTAAGCTCGCGCCACTGAAAACGCGCCAGGCCCGCGAGGTCAGGCTGAGCACTGACCTGGGCCAGGCACGCGGCCGCTTGCGGACCGAGCAGTTCGATCTGATGCGTCTCGGGGTTCAGGTCGGTCACTGTCACCTGATCCATGAAGAAAATCAGGCCGCGCAGATGGCGCACCAGGCGCTCACGCAAGGGCGGCCCATTGAGAATGATAAAATCATCAGGCCGCGCCAGTACGGTCAGCGTATCAAGAATGCGCGCCTGCGCATTAGTCAGCACCGTGATGGTGGCCTGGCCAGGGCGCAGCGCCTTGACATCGTTGGTGGTCTGCCGCTGAATGAAATCCACCCGCGTGGCGCCGAAGAGGCGCAGCGCGGCCATTTCGACCCGATCCAGCAGCGCAACCGCATGACGACCGGCCTCATACTCCGCGGCCGGCGCGCCATAGTGGGCCGGCCGTTCCACCCCAGCGATCGTCGTCAGGGCAGCCGCGGCCGGGAGCGCCGAGGACAATGTCATGGAAACAGCGGTTTCAACCATGGTATGCAACTCCTCATCAAGACGCCAGCAGGATAGCTCTCCCCAGGCAGCGTTCAGCATTTAGCATTTCTCAGAGGGCGGGATTATATCATGCTGGCAGGCGATGCGCCAACTTGATTGATCCGCGAGGGCCGTCGTGCCCGCGAGGCGCGCGAGGCGTGGGTCGCTCAACACCCCTGGTATGTTATAATGCTATCATCTATGCCCACGCGGCCGGGCGCAGTGGGCCGCGAAGAGGGTACTCACATGATCGAAGGCAATCGAATTCTCTTGGGTGTCACTGGCGGAATTGCCGCCTATAAAGCGGCCTTTTTAGCCAGCCGCTTGACGCAGGCCGGCGCGCAGGTGGATGTCATCATGACCACCGGCGCGGTGCGCTTCGTCGCGCCGCTGACTTTTCAGGGCGTCACCGGCCGGCCGGTGCACAGCGATGTGTTCGGTTCATTGCCTGATGGCCGCATCGCCCATGTCAATCTGGCGAAAGATGCAGATTTACTCATCATCGCGCCGCTCACCGCGCACACGTTGGCCCGCCTGGCGCACGGGCTGGCGGATGATCTGCTGGCTGTCACAGCCCTGGCGTGCACCGCACCGCTGCTGCTGGCGCCGGCGATGGAAGAGCACATGTGGCAGCATCCGGCGACGCAGGCCAACCTGGAGACGCTGCGCCAGCGCGGCGCGTTCATCGTCGGCCCGCTCAGTGGTCATCTGGCTTCAGGCGCCAGCGGCATTGGCCGCATGGTCGAGCCAGACGAACTACTCGGCGCCGCGCGCTACCTGCTGGGGCGCCGCGGGCCGTTGACCGGCCGCCGCGTGGTTATCACCGCAGGCGGCACGCATGAGGCGCTTGATCCGGTGCGTTTCATCGGCAATCGCAGCAGCGGCAAGATGGGCGTGGCGCTGGCCGAAGCCGCGCTAGACCTGGGCGCCGCTGTGGTGCTGATACATGGCCCGCTCGCGGTCGCCCTGCCCTGGGGCGTGGAAGCGGTGGCCGTTGAATCTGCGCAGCAAATGTGCGACGCGGTG
Organism: uncultured Anaerolineae bacterium; assembly: GCA_964513955.1. Taxonomy (GTDB): domain Bacteria; phylum Chloroflexota; class Anaerolineae; order SSC4; family Amarolineaceae; genus Amarolinea. Next base: position 3,473 of record CAZEPA010000287.1, read on the forward strand.
CTGGCGCAGCAGCCAACCACGGATGTACTCATTGGCTCTGCGGCCGTGGCCGATTTTCGCCCCGCGGCCGTGGCAGAGCAAAAGATCAAGAAGCAACCAGGCGGCGGCGGCCTGACGATTGAGCTGGTGCGAAATCCTGACATTCTGGCAGTTGTGGCCGCGCAGCGCGCAGTCAGCGGGCGGCCGTCGGTGACGGTGGGCTTTGCCGCAGAAACAGAGAACCTGCACGCGAACGCCCGCGCCAAATTGGCGGCCAAGGGGTTGAACCTGATTGTGGCCAACGACGTGACCGCCAGCGATGCCGGTTTTGGCGTGGACACCAACCGCGTCACCCTGCTCACCGCAGACGGCCCGCCAGAGGCGCTGCCGCTGATGAGCAAGGCCGCCGTCGCTGCGCAGATCATGCAGCGGGTGACGGCGCTGCTGGCGCGGCAGGCGTAACCTGGCTGGACGCGGCTGCGCCAGCGCACGTTAGCTGGGGCGAATGTGGCGCGGCCTCTGACCAAACAGCCGCGCAAAGAAGTGGCCGGCCGGGCTTGTCAGGGGCAGATCCTGCAGAATCTCCCGTTCGGTGTACCAGCCGATGATGTCGCCTTCATGGCTGAGGGTCGCTTCGCCGATCGCTTGGCCGACAAACACGTGCCAGACGTGAAAATCGGCTCCGCGCAGACACTCGTCGGCTAACTCCTCCGCTTCGCCCAGCATGTGCGTGTTGATAACGCCCAGCCGCGTTTCTTCATACGCCTCCCGCAGGGCCGCTTCTTGGGGAACTTCGCCGATCTCCAGATGACCAGCGGGCATGGTGTAAAAGCCGACGGGGTGCGCGGTGCGCCGAAACAGGCAGTATTGGCGCCCAGCAGACCCCGCACGCCAGAGGATCATGGCTGCTGTAAAGTGGCGCAGCTCGCCATCGGGCCGATATTCCCAGCGCATCGCGGGGTCGAAGATAAAGGCCCGGTCGTGAACATGGCCGCCATGCTGGTAGGCGGTTGTCGAGACGGGCTGGCCGGTCAACAAAGCGCCGTCTTCGATGCAGTAGATCTGCCTGGCTGTTACACGGCGTTCCGCGTCGCTGCGGCCCAAGTGCGCGCGCAGGTCGGCCAGAACTTGCTGCCGATTGGTCATGCGTAGTCTCCAGACAATGCTTCATCCGCCCAATCGCCTGACGGCCTCTCGCGGTTTAGCCAATGATGGCGCTGGCCGAGCCGGCCGCGAGCTTGATGCCGCGCACCACGGCGTCGAGGAAGATCGAGCGCAGCGGTTTGACGGCCAGAGCCGCCTTGTACGGCGGTGATTTCTCCAGAACCTGGACGATACGCCCAACCGCCTGGTAACCCAGGCCCTCGGTGTTGTCCAAGATCAAGTCGGCCAGCTTCCCGCGCTCGATAGCCATCGCGACCATGCGATCAAAGGTGGATTCTGGCGTGAAAACGCGCCGCGGTCGCGGGTTCATCGAGAGCGCGCCGTGGCGGCAAGCGCTGTAGCAGACGCCGCAGCCCAGGCAGAGATCCGCATCGCGCACGGCCCAGCGCTTGCGCCGGTTGGTCAACTGCTGTTCTTCGATGGTGATGGCGTTGACCGGACAAACTTTGCTGCAGCGGCCGCAGCCGTTGCAGCGGCTGAGGTCAATATCGCTGATCCAGTTCGAGGTAACAATCGCGTGGCGAATGTCGAAGCGGCGAATGGCGCTCATCATGCCGCAGCAGTCGCCGCAGCAGTTGCAGATGTAGCTGACGTTGCGCTGCACGTTGTCGGCCGTCTGCGCCAAGCCATTGGCCTTGGCCAGTTCCAGGATGTCCATGGCTTCGCCGTTGCTAATCCGCTCGGCCACGCCGTTGCGCACGAGCATGGAGGCGCCGTAGTTGAACGACAGGCAGGTGCGCAGCGGACGATCGCAGGCCTCATTCAGGTGGCTGGCATGGTGCCGACACGCGCACAGCGACACCGCGGCATCGGTCGCCGTTTTGACGATGCTGCTCGCCCGCTCCCAATCCAGGATTTCGACATGCTCGCCGTTGACGCCGGCCGGCAGCGCTTCTTCGCGCACCAACGAACGCCCGATCTGGGTTTCATGCTGGAAGACCGCGCGCGCGAAGCGGTCATTCTCTTTGAAGTAAGCCTCGAACAGTCGCGCCAGCTCCGGCAGCGGTGCGTCCGGGCGCAAGCGCATGAAGGTGAATTCGAAGAAGCCAATGACCACCGGCGCCAGCGAAAAGTAGCGTTCGCCCCGGCGCTCGATGTCAATCACCACGCCACGCTCGGCCATGCCGCTGAGGATGTCGAGCAGCTCGTCCGCAGGCACGTTCAGCCTGCGCGCAAGATCGGACAATTTGGTGAAGTTGGTTGGCATTTGGCGGGCGATCTCGGCATCGGACGGAGAAAAGAGGAGCTTGAGAATCTGCATGAAAACCGGCGTTTCCGGCGCGCCGGTGACATTGCGATCCAACCGCTGCTGCAGCAGTCGGTAAGACCGGTCAGGGTTGACAATATGAGCCATAGGATTCTCCTGCGCCGCTGC
>CAZEPA010000288.1:0-5975 GCA_964513955.1 uncultured Anaerolineae bacterium
GGCTGCGGCCATACAGTACTCCGTGGCCGCGTCCACGCCGGCGGTCACGCGGGCCGCCATCTCATCACGCTGCGTTGTGGTCAGCACGCCGCGAGCCAGCAGGGTCTTTTCAAAACGCTGGATGGGATCTTTGTGCTTCCACTCCTCCACCTCTTCACGGCTGCGATAGCTGCGGTCGTCATCGTCCGATGAATGCGGCACCGGGCGGTAGGTTTTGGCTTCCAGCAGGCTCGGCCCATCGCCGCGGCGCGCGCGGGCCACGGCCTCGGCCGAGACATTGTACGCTTCCAGAAGGTCATTGCCGTCGTAAATGACGCCGGGCATACCGTAGGCATCCCCGCGATCGGCCACATTTTCCACTGCCATCTGCTTGGCCATGGGCACTGAGATAGCATATTGATTGTTCTGACACAAGAAAATCACAGCCAGTTTGTGGATGCCGGCCCAGTTCAGGCCCTCGTGGAAATCACCCTGGCTGGTGCTGCCCTCGCCAAAGGTCGTCACGACCACCTCATCGAGGTGACGCAGTTTCGCGGCCAGCGCAATGCCCGCAGCTTGGGGAAGTTGCGTGGCCACGGGGCTGGAGCCGCTGACGATGCGCAGCTTGCTGTTGCCAAAGTGCGCGGGCATTTGACGCCCGCCGCTGCTGGGGTCCTCCGCCTTGCCAAAGAGCGGCAGCATCAAATCGGTAGCCGTGGCGCCCAACGCCAGATTGAACGCGATGTCCCGATAATAGGGATGCAGCCAATCATAACCTGGGCGCATGGCAAAGGCCATGCCGACCTGGCACGCTTCATGCCCCATGGCTGAGATGTGAAAAGGAACTTTGCCCTGGCGATTCAACACCCACATGCGTTCATCGAGTTTGCGTGAGAGCATCATGTGCTCCAGCATCGCGAGCAGTTGGTCGTTGCTCAAATCACCAGCATAGTCGTGGGTGACAAACTGGTTTGGCCGTAACGCCGACATTGCGGTACCTCCCTCCCTTATTCGGTGAAAATCGTCGTTGATGCTGCCGCAGCCTTGGGCAGCGCGCACGTCTCCGGTGACGCGCGGGTTGAATTTCCTCACGGCGCCTGTGCATCCCAGCGCAGCCAGCCAGAGAGTATACCACACATCACCCTTTGCGATTGTAATCCCCATTGCCCCTTGCGCAAACCACCCTGAGAAACACCGCCCAACGCCGGAAGTTTTGCCACGTCACGGCGAAAGATTTCCGAAGTCGCGCAGACTTCGGAAGTCTGCGCGAACCTGTTGTCCAACGTTTCCCGACGTGCTATAATGCCGCTGTGACTGGACAAGAATTGACTCAACCTCGGTATGTGGCTCAGGGCGCCAAGCGGCCCGCTGTACGGCAGACGGTGATGGGATGCCCGGCATGACCGTCACCACGAATCCTCCGCCGCCAGGCTTGCCGCCTAATGCGGCGCGTATCTTGATGCGCTGTATGGGCTATCTGCGGCCTTATGGAAAATTAACGGGCGCGGCCTACCTGGTCTTGCTTGTCACCACGGCGCTGACCCTGGTGACGCCGCAGATCATCCGCGTTGCGATTGACCGCGGAGTGCGCGGCGCTGAACTGGACCTCTTGCGCTCCGCGGTCTTTGCCATCCTGGGCTTGACGGTGATCAAGAGTATCCTGGCCTTTCTGACCGGCCGCTGGACCGAGATCGCCTCGCAGGGGGTGGCTTACGATCTGCGCAACGCGCTCTATCGGAAGCTGGCGGCTCTTTCCTTCTCCTATCACGATCGCGCCCAGGTAGGACAGCTCCTCTCGCGCGCGATTCAGGATGTGGATCGCATTCGCTTCGTGACCGGGCGCGCGTTCCTGCGGCTGGCCGAAGGGCTGATCTTGCTGCTCGGCGCGATCGTTTTCCAGGCCCTGATGAATCCCTACCTCACATTCCTCGCTTTATGGACGATGCCGCTCCTGGCTTATTGGGCCATGCGCTTTGGCCGCACCTTTCGCCCTGTCTCCCTGGCCGTTCAGCAGCAGCTGGCCGTCCTGACGACCTACCTGGAGCAGAACCTGCGCGGCGCACGCGTGGTGAAAGCCTTCGCGCAGGAGCCGGCCGAAATGGCCCGTTTCGACGTCGAAAATGATCGCTGGTTTGACCTCTCGGCGCGGGCGGCCCGTATGCAGGCGCTGAACATGCCCTTTCTCGATCTGGTCGCCAACCTGGGCACGGTGTTCATCATCTGGTACGGCGGCTCATTGGTCATCGGCGGGCGCTTGACGCTTGGGGAACTGGTGGCTTTTTCCACCTACATGGGGCTTTTGATCCAGCCAGTGCGCCGACTGGGCATGATCTTGCCGGCCCTGGTGACCGCGGCCGCCGGCGGTGAACGCATTTTCGAGATTCTGGATGTCCGCTCAGAGGTGACCGATGCACCGGGCGCGGCCGCTCTGCCGCCCATCCGTGGTCATGTGCGCTTCGAGCACGTCTCCTTCAGCTACTTCGGGCGTCACCAGGTGCTCAACGACGTCTCATTCGAGGCGCAGCCGGGGCAGGTCATTGCCCTGCTTGGCCCCACCGGTTCGGGCAAATCGTCTATCATCAACCTGATCCCCCGTTTCTATGACCCCACGCGCGGGCGTATCACCGTGGACGGCCAGGACATTCGCGCCGTACAGCTCGCCTCCTTGCGCGATCAGATCGGCATCGTCCTGCAGGAGACGACCCTCTTTGCCGCCACGATGCGGGCGAACATCGCCTTTGGCCGGCCAGACGCCAGTGAGGAGGAAATCATCGCCGCGGCCCAGGCGGCCCAGGCTCACGACTTCATCATGGAAATGCCGCAGGGCTACGACACGACCGTGGGCGAGCGCGGCGTCACCCTGTCCGGCGGCCAGAAGCAGCGCGTCGCTATTGCACGCGCGCTGCTCAAAGACCCACATATTCTGATCTTCGACGATGCCACCGCCAGTGTGGATTCAGACACCGAACGGCTGATCCAGGTCGCGCTGGCGCGCCTGATGACCGGGCGCACCTCGTTTGTCATTGCTCAGCGCCTCAGCACGATTCGCATGGCGGATCAAATCCTGGTGCTGGACGGCGGACGCATCACGGCGCGTGGAACACACGACGAACTGCTGCGCACGTCCGAGCTGTATGTGGCGATTTACCAGCGCCAGTTCAGACCACAGGAACGGGCCATCAGTCTTGAAACTGGGGCGGCGGTGGTGACCCCATGAGCTTTTCAATTGGCGCGCCTGGCCCACGGATGGGGCCGGGCATGGCGCTTGAACGTTTCGGCGAGCGCGCGGAAGGCCGCGCGTTCGATCACCGCGTGGCCCGGCGGCTGCTCGCCTTCTTGCGCCCGTTTTGGGCGCCTATGGCGGCCGCGCTGCTGTTGATGCTGGCATCCTCCCTCCTGAGCCTGGCGGCGCCTTACCTGGTCAAGACGGCGATTGATGTGAACATGGCTCAGGGCGACCGAGCCGGCCTGGGGCGCACCGCGCTGCTGATTGCGGGGACGTTTGTCGGAGCCTATCTGGCTTCAGCCGGGCAGCGCTGGCTGCTTTCCTGGGCCGGCTTGCGCGTCCTCACGAACCTGCGCCGCGCGCTGTTCGGTCATCTGCAGGCCCTGCCGCTTGGTTATCACGACACGCACATTGTGGGCGTCACGATCTCACGCGTCATGAATGACGTGGGCGTCATCAACGATCTGCTCTCGCAGGGCCTGGTGACTCTGTTGGGCGACAGCGTCCTCCTGGTTGGCATCGTGGTCATCATGGTGTCGCTTAGCCCCCGGCTCGCCCTGCTGGCCTTTAGCGTGCTGCCCATCATGCTAGTCGCCACGCTGCTCTTCACCCGGCGCGCCCAGGTGGCCTTTCGCCAGACGCGCAGCGGCATTGCCGCCGTGGTCGGCGACCTGGCCGAGAATCTGTCGGGCATGCGCGTGATCCAGGCGTTTGCGCAAGAAGACGCGACCCAGGAACAGTTTGACCAGGTCAACCGCATCAACCGGGATGCGCACGTCGCGGCCATGTCGCTTTCCTTCGTCTTCTTGCCGACCGTCGAGCTGCTGGGCATGCTGGCGACGTGCGTCGTGCTGTTTTTCGGCGGCGCTTTTGTTATCAGCGGCAGCTTGACCCTCGGCGTGGTCGTGGCCTTTTTAGCGTATGTAACCCGTTTCTTCGAGCCGATCCAGGAGCTGAGCCAGCTTTACACCACGATGCAGGCTGCCATGGCGGGCGGCGAGCGCGTGCTGGAGATTCTGGACACCGCGCCGCAGGTGGCCGATCGGCCTGACGCCCTGGAGATGCCACCCATCCGCGGCTTTGTGGAACTCGATCACGTACACTTTGCCTATCAGGAGGATGTTGAGGTGCTGCATGACATCAGCCTGCGCATCGAAGCCGGGCAAACCGTGGCGTTCGTTGGGCCGACCGGCGCCGGCAAGTCCTCGATCGCCAACCTGGTGGCCCGCTTCTACGACGTGACCGCTGGCGCGGTGCGCATTGACGGCCTGGATGTGCGCGACGTCCAGCAGCGCTCCCTGCGCAGCCAGATGGGCCTGGTGCCGCAGGACCCGTTCCTCTTTCCTGGTACGCTGGCCGAAAACATTGCCTTTGGCCGGCCGGAGGCGCCGTTGGATGCGATCCAGGCCGCAGCCCGTCTGGCGCGGATTCACGATTTTATCATGAGCCTGCCGAATGGTTATCAAACGGAGGTTTCGGAGGGGAGTTCCAACCTGTCGCTGGGTCAGCGCCAACTGATCTGCATGGCGCGCGCCGCCCTGGCCGATCCGCGCATCCTGATCCTGGACGAAGCCACGGCCAGTGTGGACACGGTGACGGAGGCCTTCATCCAAGACGCGATTGATCGCCTGCTAGCCGGTCGCACGGCGCTGGTGATTGCACACCGCCTGAGCACGATTCAGCATGCTGATCTCATCTGCGTGGTGCAGGATGGTCGCATCGTCGAACAAGGGCAACATGCGTCGCTGCTGGCGCAAGGCGGGTTGTACCGGGAGATGATCGCTCAGCAGTTTGTGGCATAACGCGCCGGCCCCACAACGCAGCGAGGCGCGTCAAACCGGAGGCCAGGGAATGTTGCGGTAGGAGGGGTGTTGTGAAGGAAAGACCGGGTTGGCGAGGAGAGCCTCGGTGCGGCGGCGCAGGGCATTCAGCTCGCCGGGGCTCATCAACTTGCCCAACTCCGCACTGAGCGGCTCGCCCTTTTGCAATTGGCTCAGCAAATGGCGGCAGTCTGACACGATCGCGGCCGGCAGGGGCTGACCGGCAAAATCCCAAATCACGGTGCGCAGTTTGTACTCGGTGTGAAACGTCAGGCCATGGTCAATGGCCCACAGGCGATTGGTGCCGCGATCGTGCAGCACGTGGCCGCCCTTGCGGTCGGCGTTGTTGGCCATGACATCGAAGGCAGCAATACGCATCAACTGGTCGCTAAACTGGTCATCGCGCAGGTCGAAGTACGATTCATTGGGGTCGGCGTCCACGTAGAGCTGCGCCATGCCGAGGCCAAATGGGCCGTCACGCAGCACGGTGGGCGGCACAAGCCACCAATCGAGTGCGGCGCTGAGCAGGTACGCCACGTATTCGCGGTAGCACAGGGTGCCGGCGCGGAAATCCCACAACGGCGCCTCGCCGCGCTGTGGTTTGTAGATCGCCAGGGTGCGAAAGGGCGCTTTTTCGATTTGCACCAAGAAGGTGTAGTTGGATCCCCAGGGAATATCCTGGCGCCCGCTAATCGCGCCATGCGCCAACAGATCGAGCATACCGGGTAAGTCCATGCCCTGGCGCGCGGCGCTGCCTGGCTCGGATGACGTGAATGAATTGTTGTTCGCTGGAAGCGAAATGGCGGCCATTTTCTACCTCAACACCTGCCCATCACGGACGCACATACGGAGCAGCGTGTAGGCTAAATGCTGCTTGTCTATAGCACCTCAAGCCTGCACAACAAAGTGAGCCAACTTCCAGTCAGCCCGCTGATCTACGGTTATGTTGC
>CAZEPA010000289.1:0-1000 GCA_964513955.1 uncultured Anaerolineae bacterium
CCAGCTTCAGGTTGAGGGTAATGACGCCGGCGTCGGTACAGCTTCCCCAGCGGTTCTCCATCGTCCGTATGGTTAGCTGCGGTTCGCCAGGCTCGAAGGGCCTGAAGCGCGGCAGCATGGCCAGGAGACGCTCGCAGAAGACGCGCTGCGCCTGCTTTGCGTACCAGGCCTCGACCAGCTGCCGGACGCGCTGGGTATCGGCGGGAGTCGCCGTCCAGACGTGCAGCGTACCGCGCGCCAGCTTGACGCGCTCAGGCTCTTGCCCACTCTCCTCGACTTTCAAGCGGTACTGCCGGCCCAGGTAGCGGTGGGTTTCGCCGCTGACGTAGCGGCGCGGGGGTGTGTGGGGTAGGTACAGCTCCAGCTCGCGCTGCTGGCGCAGAATCCACGGCGCACGCTGGCGTACCCTGGCCGCGACGGCCGCCAGGTCGCTGCCCAGGGGCGCGGTCACGGTCACGCGCAGGTCGGGATCGACGCGGATGCCCAGCGTCTTCCGCGCGGAATAGGTCAGCGTGTACTCGATGGTCTCGTCGCCGTACTGCACGCGCTGCGTGACGTCGCTCATACGGCCAACCGGTTGCGCGCCTTGGCGACTTCCAGCACCTGCTCGATCATCAAGTCCAGCGCCTCCGTGTCCAGGGTGACGCCGGCGGCGCGCTCCAGGTCGAAGAAGTAGTCGTCCAACTGGCGCCTGATCTGGTTCTGGATGTCCAGGTTGGTCTCCCAGTCGGTGACCTTGTTGGCCTCGATGATCTCCTCCTGGCGGATGGCCGCGCGGGCGATGCGCTCGTCGTCCAGCCCATAGCTGGCCAGCGGATCGCGCAGCACGCCGAAGTAAGCCGGCGCGTGGCGGTAGGGCGCAAGCTGGGCGGGCAGGTCGCCAGCCCGGCCAGCGCGCATCTGCTCCAGCCGCCCGCGCGCCAGGTGCAGATACTCCAACTGGTCGATGCGGCCCTGGCGATAGGCCTGGATAGTCTCTTCCACCAGCTCGGCGAAACGG
>CAZEPA010000289.1:1010-4466 GCA_964513955.1 uncultured Anaerolineae bacterium
TCATGCGGTGCAGGATGGTGTCGGCCTTGGCCGCGGGCGTGCCCAGGCGCTCCACCTCGGCGTCGAACTGCTCCACGTCGAAGATGTCGATCAGCCCGGTGATGGTCACGGTGTCCAGCGCACGCACGTGCTCGTCCATCAGCTTGCGCACCTTGGCCTCGTACTCACGGTAGTCGACGGTCTCGGCGTAGCGCATCTTCACCGAGCGACGCAGGCCGTCGAAGAACTTCAGGTCGTCCTTGTAGCGCTGGACGCGGGCCTCGGGTGTCTCCTCGTAGAAGCGGACCGAGGCCAGGGCCACCCCTAGCACGCGGGCGTAGTCCGTCAGCCCCTCGTAGAAGCGCTGGCGGCGGTCCTCCGGCTCCAGGAAGCGCTCCATGGCCTCGGCGTCGCGCGGGTTGCTGACCGGCGCGAAGATGGCCCACAGGTCGGAGTGCAGTTGCGGCAGCCGGGCGATCTCCTCCCCCACGTCGGAGAAGGTGCCGGCGATGTCGGCTGCGTCGTATTCAGCCAGCGCGTCGTAGAGATTGATGGCCTCGTTCAGCTCACCCAGCACGCCGCGATAGTCGACGATGACGCCGAAGTCCTTGCCCTCGGCCAGGCGGTTGACGCGGGCGATGGCCTGCAACAGGGTGTGCTCCTTGAGCGGCTTGTCCACGTAAAGCACCGTGTTGCGCGGCTCGTCGAAGCCGGTCAGCAGCCTGTCGACCACCACCAGGATCTCGACCCCGTCGGCGCGACCGAAGGAGGCCAGAATCTGCCGGTTGTACGCCTCGTCGCTGCCGTAGCGCGCCATCATCTGGCCCCAGAAGGCCTGTACCTCCGGCAGCTCGCCGTCGACCTCCTCGTGACCCTCGCGCGTGTCGGGCGGGGAGATGACCAGCGCCGCGTCGATGCCGTACTCCTGCAAGAAGCGCAGATATTTGACGCCGATGCGCTTGGAGGGGGTGGCCAGTTGCGCCTTGCATCCGCGGCCGCGGAACATCTGCTCGTAGTGCAGTGCTACGTTGTAGGCGATCTCCCTGAGGCGCTGCTCGGTGGCGGTGACCGCCTCGCTGCGGCTCATCTTGCGCTTCAGATCGGCCCGCTGCTCCGGGGTCAGGTGGCGGGTGGTGCGCTCGAACCAGCGCTCCAACTGCGCTTTGTCCACCGCCTGTTCCACCACCCGCCCCTCGTAGAGCAAGGGCACGACCGCTTTGTCGGCCACGGCCTGGCGCATGGGGTAGGTGTGGATGAAGGAGCCGAACTTCTCGGCCGTGGACTTCTCCTGCCGGGTCAGCGGTGTGCCGGTGAAGCCGATGTAGCAGGCGTTGGGGAAGACGCGCACCATCCTGGCGTGCATGGTCCCGTACTGGCTGCGGTGGCTCTCGTCCACCAGCACGAAGACGTTCACCCCCTCGTCGCGCACCTTGTCCAGCGCGGCCCGGTCGAACTTGTTGATCACGGTGGTGATCACGTCGGCCTGTCTTTCGCCCGCGCGCAGCTTGCCCTTGACCAGGCGCACCAGGTGCCGGCCGCTCCTGGCCTGGACCACGGCCTTGCCGCAGGCCTTGAAGGTCTTCCAGATCTGCTCGTCCAGGTCGACGCGATCGGTGACCAGCACCACCTTGGGGTTGGGGATGTTGGGGTGCAGCGCCAGCGCCTTGGCCAGCATGACCATGACCAGCGACTTGCCGCTGCCGGTGGTGTGCCAGATCACGCCGCCGGTGCGTTTGCCCTGCGCGTTGCGCTGCGCCACCCGGTCGATGGTGGCCTTGATGGCGAAGTACTGCTGGTAACGGGCGATCTTCTTGACGCCGCCGTCGTAGACCACGAACTGGTAGGCCAGCTCCAGCAGCCGCTCCGGCCGCAGCAGCGCGTAGATCAGCCGGTCCTGGCCGGTGGGCAGGCGCTCGCCCAGGGTGGCGAAGTGCTCCCGCACGGGGCGGGCAAAGGGCCGCCAGTTGTACAGGCGGTCCTCCGTGCCGGCGTCCAGCGGCCGGTTGATTAGTCCTCGCACGGCCGCTTCTACATCCCCCTGCTCGCGCCACAACGCCCAGAACTTGCGCGGCGTGCCGGTGGTCGCGTAGAGCCCCTCGTGGCGGCTGACGGCCAGCAGCAGTTGTGAAAAGACGAAGAGATGGGGGATCTCGCCTTCCCCCTGGTTGCGCACCATCTGGCTGATGGCCTCGGCCACGGCCTTCTCGCCGCCCTCGGCCTCCAGGTCGGGCCGCTTGCACTCGACCACAGCCAGGGGGATGCCATTGACGAAGAGCACGATGTCGGGCCGCCGCGTCTCGTGGCTGCCCCGCTTCTCCACGTTGAACTCGTCGCTGACGTGGTAGACGTTGTTGGCCGGGTGCTGCCAATCGATGTAGTGCAGGGTGTGGCTTTTACGGTCGCCATGGACCGTCTGCGTCAAACTCGTGCCCAGGGTGAGCAGCTCGTAGATGCGTTCGTTGCCGAGCAGCAGGCTTTGCAGCGGCTCGTCGACCAGCCGATTGATGGCCTCTGCGATGTTGGCATCGCTGAAGGGGCGCGCCTCGCCCTTGACGCGGACCGCGTTGTGCGAGCGCAGCCATGGCTCCAGCACGCCGGTCAGCACCACGTTCTTCACCCGCCCGCCGCGCAGGTAGAGCGCCTCGCCTGGTGTCAGGTACTGCCAGCCCATGGCGATCAACAGTTGCAGGGCCGGAATTTGGGAGCTGATTTCTTCTTTGTAGGCGTCACCGGTCACCGCTGCAGCACCTCCAGCCGTCCATCGTCGTGCAGAAAGAAGAAGGTCATGCCCGTCACCAGGTGGCCGTAGCGCTCCAGCCACAGGCGCGGCACGCGGGCGTCGTTGCCGAAGACCAGGAAACGCTGGGCGGCCGGCGTCTTCTCCAACAGCCAGATGTGCTCGGCGATGAATGCGAACCTGGCCGGCGGTAGCCTCTCGCCGCCCATCAGCGTGTAGTACGTGACGTCGGCGACGATGGCGCGGTCGGGCGAGACCAGGTCGAACAGCTTGGGCATGCCGGGGACCAGGCTGCGCTGCAATACGACGCCGAAGTGGCGGCTCAGCACGTGGCCGGCCAGCGCCACGAATTGGGCCGGCGTCGTGGCGTCACCCTCTTCGCTCAGGTCGTCACGCTCACGGGTCACCCGCCATTCCACCTCGACCGGGTCGAGTTCGCACCAGAAGAACCACTCTTTGCCATGCTGCACGCCGCGGATGCGGCGCTCGAACAGCAGTTCCTGGGTTAGCAGGTACACCTGTTGGTGCGACCGGATGCCGGTCTGCTGCCGCAGGTCGGCGTTGGTAGCCCGTTCGGGTGCGATGGTGCGCAGATAGTTGAGGATCTTGTCTTTGTTGGCCATGGACTCAACTCGTCTACACCTGCACCCGCACCTGCCCGGTCAACAGGCGCTGCATCAGGCCCTTCTTCTGTGTCTTGAGTGCATCCAGACGCTTCTTCGTCAAGTCGATTTCTTGAT
>CAZEPA010000289.1:4476-5965 GCA_964513955.1 uncultured Anaerolineae bacterium
GCGCCATCAGCAAGGGGCTTTCTGTGATGACACCTAGAGGTCTCAAGAGCTGGAAGCCCAGCAGTCGTCTTTCATCTTGATCAAGGTTCGGGCTGAGTTTTTCGACTACTGTTAGCACAAGTCCGATCTTTCTTTCCTCAATCTCAAGCCTCAAGCGTTCGTTCTCGAGCATCAATCGATCCAACTGCGCCTGGGTCAAGCGTGGATCGGTTTCTGCGTCGATCCGGTTTGCCTCGCTTCGTTCCCGATGTGCGCTTGCCCGAGTCTCCAGAACTTCGGCCTTGAGCTTTTCAATCTGGACGATCTTCTCCTGTTCCTGTAGTTGCGCGAGGGTTTTGGCATGTTCGCGTTTCCAAGGCACGACGATGTCCTGGATCACATCGACCGCATCTGCTGCTCCATCAAGGCTGACACTGATGGGTGAGCTTTGTGTGAGTACGCGAATTCTGACGTAGGATCTTGGCCGGTTGCCAAACCAATCAGCAATTTCCTGGATTTTTGCCAGGGCATTCAGAAAAGGAGCAACTTCCTCCACCAAAAACTCAGGGGTGAGTATCGGTTGGCGCCTCACATCGTTGTTCGTGTCGATCACTAACTCAAATGAACGTGTACGAGTAGTCCTATCCGCCAGGTCGGCACGCATGAGCTCAACCCGCTTTGTTTGCTCGAGAAAGACACTCCTCCTCGGTGTCTCGAAAGGCAATTCTGCCAGCTGTCTAATCACTTCCCATGTTTGGGCAAGGACTTCTCCAGCTTGGACAAATTCTTGGTTGGCCACGCAGGTCTCGGCGCGTCCAAGTTCACTTTCGATAAGCGCGTCCGCGGCTTGCAGTAGCCTGTCTTGCAGTGCCACCAATTCTCTTCTATGCTGCGGAAGCTCGTGCTGTAGCACCAATAGTTTCTTGAATAGGTCGTGCGCCCGCGTAAGTTGGCCTATAGATATGGCATAACGCGCACGCTCCAGATTCTCCGTGAAATCTCTCTCAAGACGTTGTGAACGGTTGGACCCCTGTGACTGTTGGTACATGACAAGACTCCTCGGTATGAGGCCGTCTGCGGCTACAATGCGCTACGCCCTCGCTGCCTTCCTCAAGAGATCGGCTCTTTGATCATCGGATGATTCCTACCGGTGAAGGACTTTGCTCGTCGTCCGTCTGCACGCGCACCTGCCCGGTCAGCAGGCGCTGCATCAGGCCCTTCTTCTGCTCCTTCAAGCAACGGAGATACTCTTGGAATGCGTTGATCTCCTTGTCAGCCAGGGATAGCACAGCACCGATGCGTTTCTGCTCTTCAACGGGTGGGATCGTCACTTGTAGCTTCAGGAAGTCAGTCTTGCTCATCACCCGGTTTCGCCCAGCGCCGCCTGGGGTGATCAGATCCAGTTGATAGAGGAAGCGCTTCGTGAGCATCAGGTACCGGAAGAACTCCGGCACTACCTTGCTGCGATTGAACTCGTAGGTGGGAAATCGGTGCGACACGAGGGAACCTT
>CAZEPA010000290.1:0-1259 GCA_964513955.1 uncultured Anaerolineae bacterium
GCCCGGCCTATCATCGGCAATGACACAGGCTGGACTGACCTGTTTGAGCCAACTCTGATGAGGACATCATGACAGCCGATTACGTCGCCTATTACCAACACCTGGAGCAGCGCCTGGCGCAACTGGGACAGGAGATTCCCGGCCCGATGAGTGGCTTTGCGCGGCTGCACAAAAAAGCCGTCGAAGCGGGCGCGTTGGACGCCAAGACGAAGGAACTGATGGCCCTGGCCATCGGCATCGCTGTGCGCTGCGACGGCTGCATCGCTTATCACACTCACGACGCCGTGGCTGCAGGCGCCACCCGTGCGCAGCTTTTGGACACCGTCGGCGTGGCCCTGCTGATGGGCGGCGGCCCGGCATCTATCTATGCGGCCCACGCGCTGGATGCGATCGAACAGTTCTTGCCCGCCTCAGCGTAAGGCTGGCCAGACAAGGAGACCGGATTATGCTCTACGTTATCCTGAGCGCCCTCTTGTTTGGGCTCTCGTTTTTGGCCGGCATGTTGGGCCTGGGGGTCGCCTTCGTTGCGACGCCAGTGCTGGGGCTGTTTGGCTTTGACCTGAAGCACGTGATTATGCCCTGGTCCTTGTGGCTCAATGGCTTGACGGCCATCTCCGGGGCGATTACCTTCGCGCGCGCCCGCATGGTGGATTGGCGCACAGCCATCCCGTTATTGATCATCACAACGCTTGTCGCGCCGCTTGGCGTCTGGCTGCTGCAATTTGTCAGCACCACCGTGGTTTGGTGGATGTATGTCGGCGTCCTGTTCTTTCTTGCCTATCGCATGGCCTTCCCACCGGCGATGAACGATAGCCAAACCCCCGTCATCGCCGACGCGACCCGGGTCAAGGGCGGACTTCTCAGTGCGTTCATTGGCACCTTCGCCGGTTTTCTCGGCGTCGGACCGGGCTTCCTGATGATGCCCACCCTGGTTATGCTCGGCTACACCGCGCGCATTGCCGCCGCGACCAATTCTGTGATTGTCACGGCGCCCTCGTTTTCGGCCTTTGCCGCGCACCTGGCCGATGCCCAATTCGACTGGCTAATGTTGATTCTCACCTCCATCACCGCCGTGGTGGGCGCGTGGTTGGGCGCGCGCTTCATGGCCAAGCGGGTCAAGTCGCTGACTCTGAGCCGGATTTTCGCTGTCGCGTTAGTGATCCTGGCTGTGCAGCGCGCCTGGATCCTGCTTGCCAGTTAGGATTGGAAATGAACTCTTAACGTCCATCCAATTCGAGTGTGGAAATGGTGGACAGGGG
>CAZEPA010000290.1:1359-5959 GCA_964513955.1 uncultured Anaerolineae bacterium
GGTGATCGCGGGCCTGTTGATCTTGGCCGTCATCATCCTGCTGATGAAGCAGGAGCCGAAGGTAGAACCCGTCGCGGCGACCGAGTTGCCCGAGGAGCAATTGCAGCGCGCGGCTCAAGGCGGGACAGCCCACGCTGGCGTTCTTCCATTCGCTCAACTGCATCCCTTGCAAGGAGATGACGGCCATCGTCGTGGAGGAAACTGACGATGACCTTCGATCCAACGTCCCTCCAGACCGCCTCGGCCGTAGGCTTCCTGCTCGTCTTCCTGGGCGGTGTGCTCACCAGCGTGGGGCCGTGCAACGTAGCAACGATTCCTATGATCGCCGGCTTCGTCGGCGGCTCGCAGACGAAGCCCTAGCGACGCTCGTTTGCGCTCTCCCTGGCCTTTGCCGTCGGCCTGGCCATCACCTTCATGCTGCTAGGGGTGATCGCCGCCCTGGTGGGCGGCATCCTTGGCGTGGCTACCCAATGGTGGTACTACCTCGTGGCGGCCGTTTGCTCTGTCATCAGCCTGCACATGCTAGGCATCCTCTCTTTGAACTTGCCCATGTGGTTCGGCGGCCTGCGCCAACGCGTCACCTTGAAGGGCGTTCCGGGCGCGCTGGCCCTGGGGCTGGTCTCCGGCACTGTTACAGATCGTTCCCCGAATAGGACTGATTGAACGATTTGTTGCACAGAGGAAAGTCCGGCACGATGTTCTTGAGCACGGCAAAGGAAAGCGCTGGCCAGTTGACAAAAGATGGGTCTTTGATCTTGACTCGATAAAGCTTGCCGGCTTCATCCGCCATCACCCAGTGCAGGATGGCCCCGCGCCACCCTTCCACCAGGCCAAAGGCCGGCTGCCAGGCCGGCAGCGCGCCGAGCGGCGCCGACAGAGGCCCGGCCGGCAAGACAGCCAGCGCCTGCTGAATGATCTGCACGGAGGCTCGCACCTCTTCTGCCCGCACCATGGCCCGCGCATGGACGTCGCCGGAGTCGTAGACCGGCACTGGAAAACTGAGATCCCCGTAAGCGGCAAAGGGATGGTCGCGCCGCACATCGATGTCCAGGTTGGAGGCGCGCGCCACGACCCCCAGCACGCCGTGGTCGGCAGCGATATTCTGGGCCAAGCGCCCTGCCCCCTCCAAGCGATCGCGCAGCATCGAGTTGTCCAGGCTGATGGCGACGACCTCGTTGAAGTCAGCCAGAATCGCCTCAAGATCGGCGGCCAAGTTCAGGCCAACAGGCAAATCGTGGGCGACACCGCCGGGCGCCATGCCGTCGCGCAGCAGCCGGTTGCCGGTCAACTGCTTGTTCAGCCGCAGCAATCTTTCGCGGATGCGGAAACACTGCGAATGGGCAAAGGCGAAGCCGGTGTCGTTGCAGATGGCGCCGAAGTCGGCGACATGGTTGTAGAGCCGTTCCATCTCTAGCAAGATCACACGCAGATAGCGGGCGCGCGGCGGAACCTCACACGCGGCCAGCGCCTCCAGGGCCTGGCAGTAGGCGAGCGAATGTCCGATGGTCGTGTCGCCGGAGATGCGCTCAGCGAGCTCGACTCCCTGAACCGGGGCGCGGCCCTCGAAGAGCTTTTCCGTGCCTTTATGCGTGAAGTAAAGGCGGATCTTCAAGTCAATCACCGTTTCGCCCACCACGCTGAAGCGGAAGTGCCCCGGCTCGATAATGCCGGCATGCACTGGCCCGACCGGGATTTCGTAGACTCCCTCGCCGCCCACGGGCAAGAAGGGGAAGCCGGTGCCGTCGTCCTCGAAGATCGCTGGCGGCAGGGCGTCCTTACGCAGCGGGTGGTAGTCTTCTGGCCAGAAGCCATGGCGCACCAGCGGCCGGCGATCTGGCTGGCCGACCGCCTCGATGCCAAAAAGGTCCTTGATCTCACGTTCGAAACGCGAGGCCGGATAGTAAAACGTGGCCATGGAGGGGATGATGGGGTCATCCGACGGCACTTGCTCTGTGACGTGCAAGAACCAATTGGCGCGGCTGTTGGCGAAAAGATAGTGCACCTCCAGGGCGCCCAGGTCCGCGCTGCGGTCATTGGCCACCATCAGCGCCAGCTCGGTCTGGAATTCGGCGCGCAGCAGCTGCGCCAGGGCTGGCGCCGCGCCGCGCTCGATCTGGCAATGCAGCTCATTGCCCCGCAGCACGCGCAGGGTCGTCACTCGATGGCCGAGTGTGTTGGTCACAACAGATTGGAGATGGGTAAAATTGGTCATACGGATTTACCAGACGGCAAAGGCAGGCATGGCGGGCCATCAGCGCCCGACGAGCATGACACTCTGATTGAGCAACGTCGCCAGCGGCGCCGGCAGGGTCAGGCCAAGTGTCACCAAAACGGCTACGCTGAGCAAGAGCAGTCCCGTGCGCCAGGAGGGACGTTCGCCGGCAGCGACATCGGCGGGCGACGCGCCGAAAAGCATGTGACTGAGATGGCGAATGAACGAGCCAAAGATGATGGCCAAGAGCAGCAGGGTGGCGCCCATCAGCCACGGCTGATCATGGGCGAAACCGGCGCGGAAGAGGGTGTACTCGCTGACGAAGATGCCGCCGGGCGGCAGCCCGATCAGGATCATCAAACCGGCCGCAAAAAGCGCTCCCGTCCACGGCAGGGCCTTGAGCAGACCTCGTGAGTTGGCGATCAGGGGCGACGGGAATTTGCGCTCCATGTTATCAACCAAAAAGAACATGAGAGATTTGGCCGCGGTGTGGTTGACCAAATGCAGCAGGGCGGCAAACATACCCACTGGCCCCAGTCCCAGACCCAGGCAGATCAACCCCGTATGCTCGATGCTGGAATAGGCCAGCATGCGCTTGGTGTTCGTGGCCAGCACAACGCTGAAGGCGGCAATGACGAGTGATAGCATGCCCAGTGCGAGCAGCAGGCTATCGGTGAAGGTTGCGGCCAAGGTCACGTCGGCCACCATCTTCCAGCGGATGATGGCATACATGGCCACGGCAAAGAGCGCCGACGCCATCAGCGCGGTCAGCGGGGGAGGAGCTTCTCCGTAGGCGTCTGGCTTCCAGGTGTGCATCGGGGCAATGCCGGCCTTGGTGCCGTAGCCCACCAGCAGGAAGACAAACGCCAGCTGCATGACTTCCGGATGCAGAACCGGCGCAGTGGACAACAGCACGTCCCAGTTGAGCGCGTTCTCGATCCGCCCAGAAAGGGCGACGAAATCGAAATAGGCGAGCACCGTGCCGGCGAACGCCAGAGAAATGCCCACCGAGCCAAGCAGAATGTATTTCCACGAGGCCTCCACCGACGCCTTGGTTAGGGTGAGCGGAATGATGAATGCTGAGAAAATCGTCGTCGCTTCGATGGCGATCCACATCACGCCCACGTTGTTAGCCGCCACGGCGAGCAGCATCATGGCAATGAATAGGTTAATGAAGATCTGATAGCGACGTAGCTGAACGGCGTCGAAGCGCGCTGCACCGCCTACGCCAGGGCTGAGCCACAGCGTCATGGTGGCAACGGCGGCGACGCACACCATGATCAAGGCCGCCAGGCTGTCCACGCGCAGCACCTCATCCAGCACAAGCGGTCCAAGCGTCATCCCCCACGCTGGCGCCTCGCCGGCTGCAATCGCCTGGCTGGCAAAGATCAACGCCGCTGCCAGGGGCAGCAACGACAGGCACGCGTTGACCCACCCGACCCAGGTACGATAGGGCCGAACGATAAAGGCCAGCAAAGCGGCCAGCAAGGGCGGAAGCAGCAAGAGAAAAAAAATCATACGCAGTCTCGTATCATGCAAGGGACTCAGTGTCTGAGCTCGCTCAATTGATCCACGTCAATGGACTCGAAGGTGTCTTGAATTTGATAGACAAAGACCTGCATCACCAGGAAGCCCATCAGCACGTCAAGGAATACGCCGAGTTCGATGATCAGGGGAATGCCATAGGTGCCCAAGACTGCCAGCAGTGCGATGCCGTTCTCTAGCACCAAGAAGCCAACGATTTGCGTCAATGCTTTCTTGCGTGTGATGACCACGAACATACCCACGAAGATCAGCCCCATGGCCAGCGGCAGACCGCCGCGCGTGGGGAGTGTACTGATCGTCACCAGGGGACGGGTGATGGCATAGGCCAGGAGCACAAGCAGTCCGGCCAGGATTATGGAGGAAGCAACGTTGACGTAAGGCTCGATTTCGCCTTGCGAGCCGACCCGCCGCTGAAGGCGTTCCAGGTAGCCCGGCATGATCACCACTTTGAGGACGAAGAAGAAGATGGCTACCAGGTACAGCTCGGGGGCGTCGCCGAAGTAGCCGATAACCACGAAGATCGCGGCCAGCACAAGCGACTGCCAACGAAAGGCGTCGATATAGGCCTGCAAGCTCCGCCGCCATAAGAGCGTGATGCCGAAGAGCAACACGAGGCTGGAGCCCAGGGCCGTCAGTTGAGCAAGCAATGCGACATCCATAACTCGTCCTTGATCATCTTAGTCTGGCGCGTTCGATGCATCCCATTCGGCTGCCTCATTTCAGCAGGAACGACGACGTGACGGCCAATAGCGCCAATACAAAGGACACGCTGAGCAGCTCCGGCACGCGGAACAGCCGCAGCTTGGCCACCCGCGTCTCGACGAAGGCCACGATGGCCCCCAA
>CAZEPA010000291.1:0-5943 GCA_964513955.1 uncultured Anaerolineae bacterium
TGCGTTTCGTGGATCCTTCGGGTCACCGAGAATGTGAGGGAGCCAGCAACTGCAACGAGCCTGCTCCTGTGCTGCCAGCGGCGCCGCCCCCAGCGCCGCCGCCAGTTCCAGCACCATCGCTCTTATGCACCGCTTCTGTGGCGGCGCAATATCAAGGCCCGGCTTATCGGGCCGCTCCCGTCTATGCGCCGGACGACGGCTGGATTCTCAAATATCGTATCTACGGCGATGCCGATCTGCGGCTGGAATATGTGCATGTCTCTTCGTATGCCACGCGAGGTGCGCTGCCGGTAATGGTTGCCGGAGAATACCGAACGGTCTACTTGTTCGAGGATGGGGCGACGCTGGTGTTCGATGAACCATCTTTGAGCTTCACAGTAGGGGAGGGGCTTTATGCTGGCAGTGAATGGACTCCGACTGGGGGGAGGCAAACTACGGTGGTGATTGGACTGGGTGGCGCTGATCTTCAATTGCAGCAGAACCAGGTCATGATCGGGCTCGTCAACCCGGCCGGAGTCGGCGGCGGTCGCATCGGAGCACAGTTCAGTGCGCCTGGCGTGCGGGTTCTTGCGACTTCACAGGCGTATCTAGTGGAGAAAGGCGGGGCGGAAGCGCTTGGCAAATACACTTTCGGTAATGCTGCGATGTTGGAGTGGGAGAAATGGATACCAGGCAGTTACATCAATGGTGCATGGGTCAGCGCAGGGACAAGCGGCCGCTTGGGCCAATCAATGGCCGATCAAGGTGGTGCCATGATGAGCAGAATCTGGAGTTTCCGATGGCGCCGTGGGCTTGGCTTGGCTGGGTTGTTCTGCGTGCTTCAAATGGCAAGTTCGTGTGCGACCCTGCAATCCCCTCTTGCCGGCACAACTCCCACGGAAACGCCCATCAATCGCATCGAACGCGGCATGATGGATGCCACCGATTTGCCCTTTGGTTGGAGCCGACGGTCCACCGGTGCGCCTCCGAATCATGACGGAGCCACACTTGCTTGGTATCGAGACTACCAGGGGCCGCCGCGGAATGCCATGATATTCGTCAGGGCTGGACAGGAGACATATCTGTATCCTGATGGGACGATCAGTGCCACGGCGTACCCAGCAATGGTAACGAAATGGATTCCATCCGCATCTGCTGGTAAGTGGACCTGGCCTTCAGAGTTGGATTTGCCATTCTCTGCGGATGAAACAACCATCGGCTGCCTCCCTGGTGTGTTTAATAACGTCTCTGCAATGAGTTGTACATTCATCGCACGTTACGATGAATTAGTTACAGTGGTAGATGGTCAGGTCTTCGAGGATCGCTGGCTGACCATGGTGCAGTTCCGACACCTGCTGGAGCGGGTGGACGCGAAGATGGAGGCAATCCGCGAGCCGCAAGGAGCATCAACCCCGACGCCGGCGCCGTAAATGACTGACGCTGCGCTCTAGCGGGCGAGGAGCGAGCCACCGGGCGGCGCGCAAGCCGCCAGACTTCCGAAGTTTTGAAGACTTCGGAAGTCTCAAACGGCGCGGTGCGCTGGCTGGCGGCGGATTACCCTGCGACTTTGCTCAGCGCCTGCTCTCAGTTGAGTCGCAGGAGGCAGCGGCGATGCCCAGCTAATTGATGGACGCAGCCTCGCCGGTCGGCGCCCAGGCGCGAATCATGATCTCACCAAACATGCCAGCCTGCTCGACGCGCACCTTGCGTTGTTTCATCATCTCCAGCACGGCCAGCAAGGTAATCACGATTTCGACGGCGGAGTTGGCTGTTTCTAGTAAGTCGGTGAAAAGAACGCCGCTGGCGGTGGACGCCAGCGCGTGCACACGCGCGGTGATGAGCGCGATCTTATCGTGGACTGTAAACGCCAGCGGCGTCACCATCGCGCCGGCGGGCTGACTGACCGGCGGTAGACTGACCAGGGCGCGCTGCATCACTTTCAGCAGCGCGGACAAATTGCCTTCACCCGGCCCAGGCGGCCGCAGGACGACCGGCGGCAGCGCGCGGCGGGCATACATCGGCGCGTGCATCTCCTCCTGTTGGCGCAAGGCCTGCGCTGCCAGCTTGAAGCGCCGATATTCGCGCAATTGCTGTGCCAGGGCTTCGGCCGGGTCTTCCTCCTCTTGCTCGGGCGCCGGCGGCTTGGGCAACAACGCCCTGGATTTGATCCACAGGAGCTTTGCGGCCACGACCAGGAAATCGGCCAGAGCATCGCCCTGGGTGTCATCCACGGTCTCCTGCAACTGGCCTAGGTACTCCAGGTATTGACCGGTCACCTGCCCCAACGAAATTGCGGTGATGTCCAGCTCGTCGCGCTCGATCAGGTGCAGCAGCAGATCAAGCGGGCCTTGAAACACCGGCAGCGCAACACGGTATTCTGCAATCTCCAATCTTCAATCCCCCCTACCCCGCCACATCGAAGGTGCGGAATCTGCGCCCACTGTCGGCCAGGCTATCGAGCTGACGCTTGGTGTCAGCAAAGTCCGCGCCGGCGATGCGCTCCACCTTGACGCCCGCCGCACGCAGTTTATCGTCCGCATCGCCTGGGGTGCCGCCGGGGCCCCCGACAATGGTGACATACTCTGCCAATTTTGCCTCGTCCAGCGAGAAGCCCACGGTCGGGTTGAAGCGCGCAATATATTTCCCAGCGCCCTGATAGTCAAGCTCAGCCCAGGAGGTTGCACTGCGCCACCACAGCAGGAGATAATGGCGAATAAACTTCGCCGGCGCAGGGCTTTCGCCGCTTTGCTGGCTCTGAATGCGCTGAAAAAGGAGCTTCTTCCACTGCTGGCCGCCGGTCCACTGATTGCCCGGACAGGCGGTCTGCTGCTCGGGCATCTCTTTGTGCCCCATGATCTGATTGTTAGGCACTTTCAGGTCCTGCGCCAGCCAGGCCACCAGGTGCGCGCCGCGCTCGATCTGAATCGGCGTCGGCGGGACATCGGTAAAGTTACCCGCAAAGACAACGCCCATGCTGTAGTTGTTTTGTCCGCCGGTCTGAAAAGAGACGGTTTCCAAATCGTTGGTCTGATAAAGCGTGCCATCCGCGCCCACGAAGAAGTGGTAGCCGATGCCCGGCCAGCCCCGGCTGTTGACATGATAGGCCGCCAGACGATCGGGGCCGACCTCGGCCGGGGCCGCGGTGTGATGAACCACGATGTGGGTAATGGCCGACCGCTGGCGCTTGCCATAGACGTTGCCTGGCGTTGTGCTCAGCGGCAGCTTGTCCGCCAGGTAGGTGAATTCCGGTTTTTCGATTGCAGGGGGCTTGGGCGCGCCCCCTCCGCCGCGCAGCAGGTCCTGAATCTGCTTTTGCAACGCGGCCGTTTGCTGCTGCAGCGCGGCCTTATCCTGCTGCAGCGCGCCCACCTGCTGCACCAGAGGACCGACCTGCCCTTGCAAAGCTACCACTTGCCCCTGCAGCGTCTGGGCCTGCGCCTGCGCTTGATTCAGCGCTGTTTGCAGGCGACCTGCATTCTGCTGCGCCGCGCTCAACTGCGCCTGCGCTGAGGCCAGCGCCGCCTGGGTGCTGTTGAGTGTGGCTTGCGTGTTGGACAGGCCAGTCTGCGCGGCGGCCAGGTCTTGCTTGAGGCGCGCAATCTCTGCCTGCAGAGCAGCGGTATCGTCGCTTCCGCTCCCGGGACCGGTCGGCGGCGCGTTTGCCTGCACGGTCTTAATCTTGGCAACCAGCGTGTTCTTGTAAGCCGCGCCTTGCAGCCACTGTGTGCCGGGCGAGGCAGTCGCGACGAATTCGCTCACGCCCTTGAGCGCCTCGATCGGCAGCTTGAACTGCTGCAAGAGCCAGGCGCACAGCCGCGCGCCGGCGTCGAGCTGCGCCTCAGTCGGCACTGCGGCATTGAAGTTTCCGGCAAAGCAGACCTGCACGCCGGTGAAAAGCCATGCCTGCTGGTCATCCACGCTTTCCGTCAAGTTGCCGGTCTGCAAAATGGCGCCATCGGCCAGAATGTAGTAATGGTAGGTGATGCCGGGCCAACGCTCCGTGTGCCGCTGTGCAATTCGTTCCACTGGCACCGTCGCATCCACCGCCGTATGATTGATGACCACCAGCTTGATCTGGGCCAGCTCGCGTGACTTGAAACCGGCTTTGCGCGGGAGCTGCGCAATCACATCCTTGACCGTCGGCGCAGGCAGCAGGCCTGGGCCACGCGGGCCGCCGCCACCTGCTAAGGCTGCGGCCAACTGCGCCCGCAGATCGTCCGTTTCCATCTGCAAGCCGATGATCTGCCCGTTTAGCTCATCAACCAGGCCGTCCTTTTCCTGCACCTGGCGCGCCAACGCATCCACCTGATCTTGCCGCGCCTGGATCTGCGCCGCCAGGCTGGCGACCTGGGCGTTGAGGCCATCAAGCTGCGTCTGCCGCGCCTGCAGCTGGCTGTTCAATTCCTTGACCTGATTGCGCAGCGCCTCCAGTTCCGCGCCGGAAGCGGGCGGCGCGCTGCCCCCCACCGGCTTGATCGCCTGAATCTTGGCGAGCAGAGTCTGCTTGTAATTCTGCCCGCTCAGCCACTGACGACCTGGGGAGCCGGTGGCGATGAGCTCACTGGCGCCCTTGACCGACTCCACAGGCAGCTTGAGTTCCTGCAGCAGCCAGGCGATCAGCGCCGCGGCCGCATTCAGTTGGGCCTCGTTGGGCGCCACGTCGGTAAAATTGCCGGCAATGGCAATGTTGACAGCGTTGTAAATGTAAGCGTCGCTGCGCGACACGACCTCGGTCAGCGGATTGGTCTGTTGAATGGCGCCATCGCCCGTGATGAAATACTGATGGACGATGGCCGGCCAGTTTCTGCGGTGCGCAACCGCCACGCGATCAGCGCCGATCTCAGGGCGCACAGCCGTGTGGTTGATGACGATGGCCTGAATATCGCTCAAGGGGCGCTGCACAAGCGCGCTTTCGTCACGCGGCAGCGTGGCCGTGATGTCCTGAATGGACGGCGGCGGGATTCGTCCACCGGGCGCAGCGCCGCCCCCCTGCTTGATCTGGTCCTGCAGCTGCTTGATCTGCGTTTGCAGCTGGCCGATCTGCTGCTGCGCTTCCAGGGCCTGCGCACCGACCAGGCGCAGGCGCACCTGGTTCTGCGCGAGTTCAAGCGCCATACGTTGAAAATACTGCGTTGGCAGGCCGCTCAAGCTGTCCTGATACTGGTCTGTGATCGGATAGCCGGTGACGTCCAGGCCGTAGCGCCGAAACCAATCCAGGAAGGGGCCGCGCACGGTTTTGCTGGTTTCGGGGAAGAACTGCTCGGTAGCCGGCCGTGCGTCGGGCGCGGCATTGACTTGCACAGCCACGGTCAGCGGCTGACTGCCCCGCGTGCGAAACCAGGCGATGCCTTCCTCCACCATGTCCAAACGGAGGGTGTATTTGCCGGCCTGTGTAGGCACAGCCAATTTGGCCGCTGAAAAGACCACTTCCCCCGCGGGGGGCACATCGTTGGGCAATTCGGTGCGCAGATCGCCGTTGGTGAACGCAATCTCGGCGCCGCTGGCGTCCAACCAGTGATAGCCAAGACGCACGGGGTTGGCGCCCGCCTTGAGCCAGGTCTTGCTGCCGTCATTGCGCACACGCAAAGTGACCGTGACCACGCTGGCCGCGGTCAACGTCGCGGGGATGGAATAGTCCACAAAGCGCGCCATGACCTCGGGTCGTTTATCGAGCTTGTCGGGCCAGGTGTAACGCCACTTGATCGCCTCGTGCAGGTCTTCGATGATGCCTTGTTTGCCATCAATGCCCCACTGGTCGCCTGCGACCTGCGGCCAACGATAGAGAATCAACGCGCGAATCACCTGGTTGCCAGGCTGACGATTCCACCAATCAATTTCACCGTAGGCGCGCTGCACCCACGTGGTATTGCGATTCGTCCACGGAATGTCGCCCTGGTCGGTTTCGGTGATGTAGCAGGGGAGGCTGCGCATCGAAGCGGGCACGGCGTTGAGAAAATCCTGGTA
>CAZEPA010000292.1:0-5937 GCA_964513955.1 uncultured Anaerolineae bacterium
TACTGGCAAATTCGCGCAGCTCAGGCGGAAGAATGAACCGCCCTTGCGCATCCAACTCCAGATCGGCAGCTTCAGCATACAGCCAGCGGCGCAGCTCACCTACAGCCAAATCGGTCAGCATGGGCTTATCATCCAGGCGGCGCGCCAGGCTGAGCCACTCGTCCATCGGCAGCACGGTCAGATAATCGCCCATGCCTCGCGTCACCACTCCACCCGGAGCCAGCGCAGCTCGGTATTTGGACGGAATCGTCAAGCGACCCTTGCTGTCGAGCACATGCTCAGCGCGACCGATGAACATTTGTTCTAATTCCCCACTCAGACCAAAAAACGAACAAATTTCAGGATTTTTGCCCCACTTTTACCCACAAGTCAATTATACAGGGTATTTTGATTTTGTCTAGTCCTTGACAGGGCGAGTTTAGGATGACTTTTGAACTTGCTGACATTTTCTTCAGATGGGCTAGCGCGCGAGGCGAGAGGAACAAAAGAAAACGCCTTCACGCTGAATGGTGAAGGCGTTTTGGTAGCGCATAGGGGATTCGAACCCCTGTCACCGCCTTGAGAGGGCGGCGTCCTAGGCCCCTAGACGAATGCGCCGTGGACAGGCACATTATAATGAGGATGAAGAAGCTGTCAAGTTAAAGGATGGTTGGCTTGACTACCCATCCGAATGAAGGTATCATGCGCTCATGATTCGTTGCGGGAGTTGTTGTGATTGGCCTTCGTCCAGACTTGACTGATCCGTTGATGCAACCGACCACTGCGACGCTCGACTGGCTGGCGCGACTCTGGCGACTGGCGGGCGCGCGGCGCACATTCCTCATCTTGGTCATCCCCTTGATTCTTGGATTAGCCGCCGCTGCTTTCCTGCCGCAATTGCCCCGGCCCGTGGCCGCGCCTGACACAGCCGCCTACCAACGTTCGCTGCAGCAGCTCGCCGCCTCCTACGGCGCGCTGGGTACGGTCTGGCTGACGCTCGGCTTTTTTGCCATCGGCCAGGCTGCGTGGCTGCGTCTCGTGTTGGCCGCGCTTGCCATCCACAATCTCGTGCGCCTGGCCGACCAATGCCTGCTCTGGCTTCATTTGCGGCGCCCAACGTTGGATTCGCCGCTGCCGCCTAGCGGGCTTGCCGTCAGCGAGGTGCGCGTGCCCACCACAGCCGCCGCCGCCGCCGACCTGATTCTGACTGAACTGCGCTCACGCTTTCGTCAGGTCATCAGCGGTGTGGCGGCGCCGGTTGACGCCGGGGACGACCAACGAATTGTCATTCATGCCACGCGCGGCGCCTGGGGCGCCGTGGGCAACATCCTGAGCTACCTCGGCCCTGTGCTGATCATCCTGGCCCTGTTCATCAGCGAACAAGCCGGCTGGCGCGAAGACCCTATCCAACTGGCGCCTGGCCAAACCTGGCAGAGTCGTGTTCATCCGGACTTCAGCCTGGCCGCAGGCGACATCGGCGGCGCGTCCCAGATTACCGTTAGCATCGGCGCGCAAACGGCTGTCGTCAGCGTAGGGTCGCGGGCCGCGTCTGCGCCGCGTGGGGTGCGGCTTATCCGCACAGGCAGCGGCCCTGCCCTCCAGGTCAGCGTCAATGACAGCAACGGACGCGCGCTCACCCTCCGCCCTCTGACAGGCGGCAGCCAATCCGTGCAGCAGAGCGTGCTGTTCGATCGGCCTCAGATTGAGCAGAGCCTGGCGCTGCCCTTGCGCAGCCAGGTCTTGCGCGTGGTCTACTACCCAAACCTGCCTGAACAAGGTTATGCGGGGCCAGTCTTCTTGGCGCAGGCATTTGCATTGGGTGAGGACGCGCCCATCTTCAGCGCATTCTTGGAAGAGAATGGGCAAACCGCGGTTAACGATCCTGCCACACAAGATACCTTCCATTTGAGGGGCGTGCGCTTCGTTCAACTCGATGCCGTGTTCGATCCAGGGCTGCCGTTTGCCCTGGCCGGCGGGCTGCTGACGCTGTGCGGGCTGCTGATCGCCCAGGCAAAGTCGCCCACGCGCGCCTGGGCCTGGCTGGTTGGCCGCGGCGATGAAACGGTTGTCACCCTGGCGTTGCTCGGCAGCGGCCCGTGGACACGCGCCGAACTGGCGGCCCTCCAGGACACGCTGGCCGGCATGACGGCCGAGCGCAGCCAGTTGCCCACGGCCCTGGATGCCGACGCCGTGAGCGGCGGCGCATGAACGGGTGGATGGCCCTGGTCCCATGGGCGGTTTGGGCCATGATAGCAACCGCCACGCTGGTTGGAATTCTTAGCCAACTGCTCGAACTGTCAGCGCTGCGCCGCCCCTTCGGTGAGGGCTTGTCCGGGCCGGCGCGGCGCGCCTGGCGTCTGAGCGGTATCAGCCTGCTGGCCCTCACCGCGGCGTTGACGCTCAATTTCTGGCTGCAGGCGCAGCGCACGGGCCATTATTGGCCGCAGGAGTCATTCGCTGCGTGGGCGGTTATTCTGTGGCTGCTCACCCTGGGCTACCGCCGCAGCCGCTTCCAGCTGGCGCTGAACCGCTGGCAGCTTTCGCTGCTGAGCCTGACTGCGCTGATCGCGTCCCTGGTCGAAGCCGCTCTGCTCATCACCGCGCTGCCCCGCTGAGGAAAACACGCCGGTCCCATGTCATTCACACCATCATCGCTCGACTCGTCGAATTCACCTTCGTCCAGAATACAAGAAGGGGGCCGCCTGCTGCGCCGACCGACGCCATCGGCGCCCATACGACGGCAACCGGCGCTGTGGCTGCTGACTCTGCTCGTCACTCTGCCCGCCTGTCTGCCGCTTCTGCAGCCTGGCTTTTTTGCCTCCGATGATGGCCTCTTTCACCTCTACCGCGTAGCCGCGTTGGCCGATGCGCTGCGCCAGGGCTTGATCTACCCCCGCTGGTTTTCCGACTTCGGCTTCGGCTATGGTCAGCCGGTGCTGCATTTCTACAGCCCTTTGAGCTATTACCTGGCCGTGCCTTTCCTGCCTTTTGGCCCCATCGCCGCCGTCAAGATCGTTACTGCGCTTGGCTTCGTCTTGCCCGCGCTGGCAATGGCCGCGCTGGCGCGCTGCGTGTGGGGTGCAAGCGGCGCCTTACTGGCGGCGGCAGTCTACACCTATTTCCCGTATCATCTGGCCGATGGTTTGCTGCGTGGGGCCGTGGCTGAACATGTCGCGTTTCTATGGCCGCCTCTCATTTTGATGAGCCTGCTGCCGACTGAGAATGCCGCGTCTGCGCCTCATCGTCAGGCCTGGCGGTGGACGCTCCATGCCCTGGCTTGGAGCGGCTTGATTCTGACCCATCATCTGACCGCGCTAATGCTGGCGCCGGTCTGGGCAATCGCAGTCATTTTACTGAGCCAACCGCCTCATCGCGCGCGCCAGATCGCCAACGCCGCAGTCTCCTTCATCGCTGCCCTCGGCCTCACCGCCTTCTACTGGCTGCCGGTCCTCGCCGAAGCCAGTGCGGTCAAGCTGGGCGCAGATCCCGTTTCCACCGGCTACCGCCAGCATCTCCTGCCGCTCGGCGACCTGGTTGGTCGTTCATTTACTTATGTCTACAGGGTGGCGACCGATCAGCCTCTGCAGCATCGCCTGGGCCTCCTGATCGCGCTGCTCCTACTGCTGACCGTGGCCGCGGCCAGCGGCCGCGCCATGCTGACCCTTTGGCGCCCCGCCGCACCAGCCGCTTCATCCCCTGCATCCCCGCGCACCGGCCTCTTCATCGTGGCGGTCGTCGCCTGCCTGTTGTCTGGGGCCCTGTTAACCGCGCCGGCGCTGCCATTCTGGCAGCTGGCGGAACCACTTCTGGCCCGGCTGCAATACCCCTGGCGCTGGCTCAGCCTGACGGCCTTCGCCAGCGCGCTGGTGGTCGGCGCGCTGCCTGGGCTGATCACGCGCCGGCCGGGGCTGCGGGTTGCGGTGTCAATGCCGGTCCTGGCCCTGCTTCTCTTCACCAGCCTGGCGCAGTTGCCCTATACCGCGCTGCCGCGCCGATCGGCCGACGTCACGCCCGAACAAATGTGGGCCGAGGACGCCGCCAACGGCCAGGTCGGCGCGACCTGGACGGCCGAATTTCTGCCCGTGGGGGTGACAGAGCAACGCTGGGCGTTGGGTCGTGCGCCCGCACAGCCGCAGGCCGGCCCCGCGCCTGCGACCATCCCTGACGTCGTGGTGCTCACCCGCAGCCCCCTGGCATACCGCCTGCTGCTCGACAGTCCGCAGGCGCAGACGATCCGCCTGCACGCCTTCTATTTTCCCGGCTGGCAGGTGCGCGTGGACGGCCAACGCGTGCTGACCGGCGCCAGCGGCGACCTGGGGCTGGTGACAGCGCAGATTCCGGCAGGCCGCCATGTGGTGGAAATGGCCTTCGAAGCCACGCTGCCGCGCCAGGTGGCCGGCGTGCTGACTGTCTTGACCTGGTGGGGCGGGTTGCTCTGGCTGCTGCTGGTCGGCGCGCTGCCCTTGAAGCAGAGGCGCAGCCTGCTGGTTGCAACAATCCTCGTGCTGTTGCCTGGCCTGTTGTGGCTGAGCAGCGCACTGACCGCTCGCTGGCAGCCGCAGCGCCTGAGCAGCAGCGTGGGCGAGCAAGCACTCCTCATCGGCGCCGATCTGCCGGCCAGCGCCCGCCCCGGCGACCGCGTGGCGGTCACACTGTATTGGTTCAACCTGCATGACACCGACCAAAACTACCAGGTGTTTGTCCATCTGCTCGACGCCAGCGGCGGCGTGCGCGCCCAGCACGACGGCGAGCCAGTCGGCGGCTTTACGCCCACGACGCGTTGGCGCCCAAACGAATTGATCCTCGACCGCCATCTCATGACGCTGCCAGCCGACCTGCCGCCCGGCGCCTATGAGCTGCGCGCCGGGATGTATCAACTGCAGCCGCTGCGCAACCTGCCAGTCACGCCCGGCCGCGGTTTGCTGCCCGAAGATCAAGATGTCTCCCTGGGCCGGCTGACGGTGCGCTGATGATCATCACCCGACCGCGCGCCTGGGGCCGCTCACCGCTCTTGCTTCTACTCGCCGCGCACCTGGCGCTGGCGACGCTCTTCAGTCTCAGCGTGCCGTTGGGGGAAGCGCCGGACGAGGCCGACCATTATGCGTACGTGGTTTACATCGGCGCGCATGGCAGCCTGCCCGTCGGGCCAACCGTGACGCAAGGCAAGCATCCGCCGCTTTACCACGGGCTGGGCGCGCTGCTGACCGCGTGGACCGGCCTCGATTTCAATTTCCTGCGCGCCAACCCGGACGCACAGCACGGCCCGGGCGCGATCTACCCGAACCATTTCATCCACACCAGGCTGGAGGACTTTCCCTGGCATGGCGGCGCGCTCGCCATGCATATCCTGCGCCTGTTTTCCGCCCTGCTCAGCACCGTCACCGTGTGGGGCGTCTACGCCCTGGCGCGCACGCTGGCGCCGGCGCGACCGGGGATGGCGCTGGCTGCGGCAGGCTTTGCCGGTTTTCTGCCCGGATTCCTATTCAGCAGCGGTGCGGTGAGCAACGACAATCTGGCTGCCGCCCTGGGCACGCTGATTCTACTGCTGGCGTTGCACATCTACCGCCGGGGCTGGACGAGCCGCCGGGGGCTGACGCTTGGCGTCCTGCTTGGCCTCGGCTTGATGACCAAGGTCAGCGTCCTGGCGCTGTGGCCGGTCGCCGTGCTGGCCGTTTTCCTGGCGCAACCGAGGCTCGGCCCTGGGCGCCCAACGGCGCCGCGGCCGTGGTCGTGGCAGGCCAGGATTGGCGCGACCGCGGTTAGCCTGGCGCCGGCCGGCCTGCTCGCCGCGCCCTGGCTGCTGCGCAACTGGATCCTGTATCATGACCTGCTCGGATGGCCGCTGGTGCGCGCCACGGTGGATGTGCGCCACGGGCCGGTGGACTTCTCCGTGTTGGTCTGGCTGGCGAATGGCCTGTTCAAGACCTTCTGGGGCAAATTTGGCGCGGCCGGGCAGAT
>CAZEPA010000293.1:0-5935 GCA_964513955.1 uncultured Anaerolineae bacterium
AGGCTGACCTGGGAAGCATTTTCACGCCCGTCGGTCATCGCCACGATCGCATTGATTCGCTCGCGATCGCCGCGCTCTTGCAAGCGCCGGTAGGCCGTGCGCACCGCGTCCAGCAGCGCAGTATCCCCATTCGCGTTCAAGTTCGAGATGGCGTTGTTCAGCGTGTCCCGCGTGCGTCCCAGCTCATCCAATTCGAGCACGTTGTTGACCTGCCCGCTGAATTCCACCAGTCCAACCTGCTCCTGAGTGCCCTTGATCTGCGCCAGGAATACGCCGAGCGCGCTCTTGGCCGCGTCGAGTTTCTGCCCACGCATCGAGCCGGAGGTGTCAACCACCAAGAAGACGTTGGTCAGACGCTTGGTATAGTACCAGACGTTCTGCACTACTTCCACCACGGCCGCGGGCGGCATTTGCAGCGTCGTTTGCGGTTGTTTGGCATCTATGCCGTTCGCCGCGGTCAGGGGTGAATCTGGGCCATCAAGCGCCAGGCTCAGGTCGGCCGGGCGATACCCATAGCTCAGCACCAGCTTCTGTGACGCCGGGCTCAGCAGAAATTCACGCAAGGCCTGGTAGGTTCGGCGTTGATTGGCGGCCAGGGTCGGGAGTTCCAGCAGCGCCAGCGGGTGATCGGCCCACAGCGTGCCTTCGCTGGGGTAGAGGGCAACCAGTTTTTCGCCGCGTTGATCACGATTGAAACGCACGACGAGCTGTTCCTGAATCACAAAAGCATCCAGGAACGAGCGGCCTTCCTTTTGCGCGCGCTCGATCACGGTCAGCTCGCCTTCGCCGTAGTATTTGACCGTGCGCTCGATGTTGCGCACATAGTCCAGTGTGGCCTGCGCCGTTGCATCGTCCGCGGTCAAACCACGCGTCTTGCCCGCGCCCGCATAGAATTCTGCCAGGGTCGCGAGCAACCCGCTGGCGTGGCTGGTCGAGGCATGGTTCCATTTGAAATTGGCATCACTGGTCGCGCGCTTCTGGATGTCGCTCCAGCCAATCGGCTGCGGCCAGCCAAGATCACGGGCGACCGATTCCCACGCCGCAATGACGATAGGGCTGACCGCGTAGCGCGTGGACTCGCCGACACGCCGCGGGGCAATCTGTCCGGCTTCGACCTGCTGGCGCAAAGCCCATTGGCGATCGAGTTGGTCCAACCACAGCGTGGAGTCAGGTGTGAGCGCCTGGAACGTCGGGTTCTCCAGGGCGGCGCTGACCATATCCTCTGGGGTCATTTCCAGCAGTTTCACCTGCATGGGCTGGCCGTCTGGAGTGCGCAGGTTCTGGCGATTGAACTGATCTACCAGCACCTGTAGCATTTGTCCTTTTTCTGGCGAATAAGCCAGGGTCAGGGTGGCATTGCGAAAGCCCACCGTGTTATCGGCCTGCTTTACAATTGGCGTCAACGGTCTGCCGAGGCCGTTCCAAGCAATGACGGCGATGGCGCAGCACAGGAGCAAGGCCAATGCACCGCCAATAATCGTTACCGTTGTCGCGGGCGGGACGCCGCCCTGCTTTTTTCGTTGCTTTGTCATCGTGGCCTCATTTGAGCGCGTGTTTCCCTGGCGTGTCACTTTTACCGCTGAGCCACATTCAAGTCAAACCAGCGAAGCAGCGCCAGGAGCACCTCGCGATTCGGGGCGCGCATGGCCGTGGTTCGCGGCACAATGGCCTGGGCGCCCTGCTTCTCCCACTTGGCAAACAGGCTGTCGCCTTCCATCACCGGGATGTCAGGATTGGCTGGCCGCAAGCCGCGCGCCACAGCCTTTTTCTGCACATCGGGCGACAGCAGGTATTTTTGGAACTCAAGCGCCGCGTTCTTCTCAAACGCGGTAGTCTCTGGCCCCACCCACACCGTGAAGGGGAAGTCAAACCAACTGACATAGTTGGGATAGCGGATCAGCAGGGGATCCGCCCAACGCGTCTGGATGCCAGCCATGTTCGTCAGCAGGTCGCTCTCCAGCAGTTGCCCGCCGTCGCCCACCGAATAACCAAACAAGGCGAAATCTTCGGCCGTATAGGCGCTTGAGCCGCTAACGTCGGTCAGCGCGCCCATCAGCTCCTTGAGCCAGGCCTGGAACTGAGGGTTGGTAACGTCTGCGACGCTAATATCGGTGCGATTGTAATACTCGCCCGCCGCCGCAATCATGGCGGCCAGCCCGCCCACGTTCTTGCGCGGATTAGGCACCACCAGCTTGAAAAATCCCCAACTGGGATCGCCGCCCAGCTCCGGCCAGCCGCCCTTGGTGATGGCCGCGTCGTGAATGGACTTCCAGTTGATGTCGCCGAACTTCGTCTCCAACACGCGCGCGCGCGTCTGATAGATGCCCCAGGCGAAGAGCGAAATGGCAATGGGCCGCGCCCGGTATTCTCCATCGGTGAGGAAGACATCACGCCCCAGGCGCTCTTTGTAAGTCACATTCGCCAGTTCCACCAGGTAGCGGCTGTCAGGGATCCAAACGGTGGGGAATTGGGCGAGTTTCGCTTTCTCAGCGTCCGTCAGGCTGTCCGCGGCGCGGTCGCCGAGGACGCCGAACTCGTCGCGGTCCCATTTGCCCAGCGCGGTCAAGCCATCCATGGCCACCACTTCTACCTGGATAAGCTCATTGCTGCCCGGCAAACGATGCTTTTCGTCATTGAACTGCTTGGCGGCGTCACGCACCCACGGCTCCACCGGTAAGGCCGTCAGGACGCGCACCTGGATTGGGCCAGTGGGTGCAACCACCAGGGGTTGCTGCGGTCGGGTTTGCAGATAGCCCAAGCCCCAGGAAACGCCAATGACCACCAATGCCAACACGATGATGGCAATGAAGATAATGCGAGTGCGATTCATGTGATTTATCTCTCGTTACTTGTTAGCTCACTTTTTCGTCCAGCGATAGACGGCTTTGCCTTCGCTTGGCAGGGCAGTCAGGGCCGGCGCTTCCTCTCCCTTGAACGGCTTGAGCTTGCCGCGGGTGACGATCGCCTGCACTAACTCAGGGTCATACAACACATCTTCATAATAATACTTGGGCGGCTTGTCGGCCTTGATACGCAGGCTGCGCTGCTCGTCGCGCACGGTGAGTTCAAGCTGCTTGATGTCATCCCAGGCGAATTCCTGCCGCGCGCCCCACAAACGCAGTGGATTGTTCACGGTCAGGCCCTGATCGGTCACGATCACCTTGCGGTTCGCCATGTAGGCAGCATCCCACATGGCAAAGAGACCTAGAAAGCCAGCGATGGCGAGCACCAGGATGCCCATGGCCTCCGTAATCATGCCGCTCACCCAGGCAAAGAAACAAGCCAGCAGCACGGCGAAGCCCGTGGCAAACTTGGCATTCATGCTGCGCGGCTCAAAAATCATGGCATTGTTCATAAAGATTGAGTTTCCCCCTCTGCACGTGATGTTGACAGAGCGGCGCGGGCCAGAAATCAGCCGCTGCGGCCCGCGGCGTTCGTCCAAAGCACCTGCTGTCAGTATAGCCGAAACAGAACGACGATGCAACACCCACCCGACACCACAGAAACACGGGCGGTTTGGGTGGGTTCACCCAGCGACAGCAACGGCCCCGAGGCCAAGGCGATTGCCTATGATCCGGCGCTCATGCCCAGGCGGCGCTTGCGCTCTTCCAACTGGCGGTTGAGCGTTTCGCGCTCCAGCACATCGTCCATCTGCCGATCAAGCCGCGAGGCAACCATGTCGCTTTCGGCCTGC
Organism: uncultured Anaerolineae bacterium; assembly: GCA_964513955.1. Classification (GTDB taxonomy): domain Bacteria; phylum Chloroflexota; class Anaerolineae; order SSC4; family Amarolineaceae; genus Amarolinea. Next base: position 3,695 of record CAZEPA010000293.1, read on the forward strand.
GCCTTGTCCAGGCGGGCGCGGATCGAATCGGCCACGCGAGCGATGTCAGCGTCGCCGGAGCCAACCAGGTCATCCAGGGATTTGACCGCCTTGGTGCTCACTTCCTTGGACTTGGCCAAGGTCAGCAAAGCCTGCAGCTCTTCTCGCTCCTGCTTGACCGTGGTCAACTTGGCTTCCAGCTTGAGGCGAGCATCCAACAGCTTTTGATACTCGGACTGCTGGCGATCGGCCTGTTCCTTATACGAATCAGCCAGGCGCTTGGTGGAGTTGAACTTGGTCTGCGCGGCGACCGCCAGCTCCTCACGTCCCTCGCTCAGGAACATGTCTATGTTCTTGTCAAGTTCCGCAGCCTTACCGGCAAATTCGTCATACTTGCGGCGCAGCATACGCGCCTCGCCGCCCACAGTGGCGGCGGCGTCTTCCAACTCAGCCAGGTTGTTCTCAACCTGGCGAATGTACTGATCGAAGACCGCAATCGAATTGGACTTCAACGCCTCGTCTACCATGTAGTGCAGATTAGCCGAGATGAGCGTACCGATTTTTTCTAACAACGATGCCATGCTTGCGTTACCTCCGTTGATCTGAGCGATTCATGCAGCCTGGTAAAGATCCCAGGCAGTTGGAAAGGCTGTTCTTGCGGATTGATTTTACCCGCAATTGTCGAAATGCGCTAGACGACGCCCTGACACTTGACTGACGGTCGGTTAGGGGACGCCCACCAGTTTGTAACCCCGTCCGCGCAAGGTGGTCAAGTAGCGGGGATTGGTCGGGTCTGGCTCGATTTTGGCCCGCAGGCGACTGACCAGCTTCTCGATGCGGGCGTCGTCTACGGTATCCATGTAGTCCTGTCCCCACACCGCTTCGACCACCTGGTATTTGTCGCAAATCTTTCCCAATTGACCGTAGAGCAAGAGCAGCAGGCGAAATTCCAGGTTTGTCAAGGCCTCGGTGGGGCGACCGTCCACTGTCACCGTGCCGGTCTCCACATCCACGTGCACACCCTGCACGCCAGGGCGCACCAGGGCGCTCTGCTGCGCCAGGAATTGGCCGAACAGGCGGCTGAAGATGCGCGGAGTGTCATCTTCAGCACCCAAAAGCAGATGCTTGTTGTGCAGGGTGTTCATGACCGCCAGCGGCGCCTCGCCCCCCGGCGCGACGAGCGCCATCAAAGCCACGCGCTCCCCCTCGTTCAAGCCTGCCCAGATCTTGATGCACTCCGTCTGCACGGCCAGGTTGCGCGGCAGGCGCTGCGCGGCTTCGCGATGAATAATCCAATCCTGGGCTGCATCGCGCAGCGGCGCGCCGGTCAAACTACCCAGCACGCCGCACGCGGCCTCAACCAGGCCGATGTGACCGCCAGCCCAATCAAGGACAAAATCTACGTCGCGCGTGCTGAAAGTGACGTGTAATTCGCTCGCAAGTTGGCGGACCAAATCGGCTGCGTCATCAGGCTTCAGCGGCGGCAGGTAGTAGGTGTGATGTGTGAATAATTCGATGAATTCGTCAACCGTCTCATCGCGCCGCAGCAGCGGCAGACTTTCGTTGGTGGCGGTTACAAAAACCAACTTCCGCCGATATTGATCCCTCAACGCGCGCAGATTGAGAAAAACGCGGCTCTCCACGCGAGCCAGGACATCATCGAACTCATCGAACACCATCACCACGGTGCGTCCGAGGCCGTCGAGCACAGCGGTCAAGCCCTGGTTGAAACTGAGTGGGATATGAAATGGACTGTGTGGATTGATCAGTTCTTCATAAGCATTGCGCAGCGCACGTATCAGGGCGTCAGGCACGGTCTGTTGGCGCAGCGTATCCTGCAGACAGCGCAAAACCAATTCATAGAGGCCCTGATCATTCAAGCCCAACATGCGATTGCAGTCAACATAGACAAAGATCGCGTCGCGGCTCGGCCCGCTCATCTGCGCCTGGAACTGAGGCAGGCACAACATGCGCAGGAAGGCTGATTTGCCGATGTTGCTGATTCCTACCACGGAGCAGCTCTCAACCGCGTCCAGATACCGTAGAACAACTTGCGCTTCATCGCCGCGCATGAAACTACCGTCGCTGCGCACCATGCGATCGGGCATACGTGTTTCATCCTCGTGTGTGGTGTTGGCGCCTTCACGGGCAACCCGGCCACCGGCTCGTTGAACCATGAGATTCCAGGCGGCAATCCGCTCAGGACGTCGGGTCGCCGCCGGAACTATTCCTCTGTACGCACAAACCTATCCGCGGTTCCGT
>CAZEPA010000294.1:0-5924 GCA_964513955.1 uncultured Anaerolineae bacterium
GTGACTGGAGTTCAGACGTGTGCTCTTCCGATCTGTGGCCGGGCTGTGGAAAACCGACCGCGCCCGGTCGCAGCGGGCGACCGCGCGGCTGTGAGAGGTAATAAGAGCATTCCGACATGCCAATGGCTTCGTAGATGTCCAGGCCGAAGCGCCGGCGCCAGCCGTTCAACACGTCGTCCGAAAGATGCTCGCCCGCGCACATGCAGTGGCGCAGCGTAGGCACATCCGCCGCGGCGCTGGTCGTCTTGGCGAGAATTTGGCGGTAGACGCTGGGCACGCCGATGAAGATCGTCGCGCCATGGCGGGCGATCAAGCGCGGCCAACGCGCAGCATCGGCTTTGCCAGCAAAGACGATGACCGTATGCCCCAGGTAAAGCGGGTCCATCAGGGCCGTGCCGAGCACATAGGTCCAGTTGAACGTCCCGGAGTGCAAGATGCGATCCTGGCCCTGAAAATCAAACCAGGCGCGCCAGGCCGGCGCGTGCCCCAGCAGCGCGCGATGCGCGTGCAGCACACCCTTGGGGTAACCGCTGGTGCCAGAGGTGTAAACCAGGTAGGCAGGGTCGTCCGGTCGTGTGGCCGGCGCGCAGAATGAGTCAGGCTGCTCCGCCAGCAGTTTGGCCAGAGCGTAAGCCTGGGGACGCTGCCGGTCAGCAGCAGACGCCACGGCCGGCGCGGCCGCACCCGTCAGCAGCACATGGCGCAGATCAGGCAGCGCGGGCAGCTGCGCGGCCAACGGCGCCCAGGAGTCCGCGTCCGTCACCAACACGCTGGCGCCGGCGTCTGCGGCCACGAAGGCCAACTCATCGGCTGTCAACTGCGGCGAGGTCGGCGCAGCAATGGCGCCGGCCTTCAGCGCGCCCAGAAACACCGTTGGATAGTCCAGGCTGTTGGGCAGGCGAATCAGGATGCGCGCCTCGGCGCTGACGCCCAGGGCGGCCAGGAGGTGAGCAAAGCGATTGCTGCTGGCCGCCAGCTCGGCGTAGGTCGCGGTTTGGACGGCGCCGCTTTCATCCTCAACGATCATCGCGGTCTGGCCGGCGCGTGACGTATTTAGCTGCGCATCGGTGCAGGCCGCGCCGATGTTGAAGAACGAAAGCCCCTGGTCAGGCATAGCGCCTCAGGCCGCCTTGTACCCGATCGCGCGCAGGAAGCCTTTGCGCCAGGCGATATCGTCCTCGCCCTCAATTCCCTGCGGCGACGCGCCGTCAATCACGCCGAGGACGCCGCGGCCTTGCGCGGTCTGCGCCACAATCACCTCCACTGGATTGGCCGTCGCGCAGAAAATTCGGCATACTTCCGGGACCTGTTTGAGCGCGTTCAGCACGTTGACCGGGTAGAAGCCTTCTCCCAAGAATAAAATAAAGGTATGACCGGCGCCGAGGGCCTGCGCATTCTGCTGCGCTAACTCGATCATCTCCCGATTGGTGCCGCTCCAGCGCACCAGGCATTTGCCCGATGCTTCGCAGAAGGCCAGGCCGAATTGAATGCCGGGCACGGTGTTGATCAGCGCCTCATGAATATCCTCGACAGTCTTGATGAAATGTGATTGACCGAGGATCACATTGATGGCCTCTGGTTTTGCGATCTGAATGGTAGTCAGTTCCATGATTCACGCGTCCTTTGTCAGCTATCATCGCGCCGGCCGGGCCGACCGGACGCCCTGCACGCAAAGCGGCGACGGCAAGCCGTAGCGGCGCCGCCTTCTTCCAGTCCTATTATACACGAAGCGGTGGAAGAGGTGCGAAGCCGTACGCAATAGGGCACAGGCTTCTGATCTCGCCATTCATGGGTTTGGCATACGCCGATCCAGGGGAATGCCATGAATACAACGGTGATTTTTCATGAGTGAACGCCGTCCAATGCCCAGAAAAATGACGCCGCTCATTCTGTTTTCATGCCAACAGGAGGCAAGCATCGGGTGAACAGCAACGAATCGCCAACAAGCTTCGCAATAGGATCAGCCGCTTGGGCGCGCACGGGGGAACCAGTGGAGAATTATTTACAGACAGCCGAGGAAGTCTTGGCCGCCTTGACTGTGCGTGCAGATCGCGGCCTGCTTCCAGCCGAGGTGGAACAGCGCCAACGCGCCGTAGGCTATAATGAGTTGATCGAGCGGGGCGCGAAAGGCGCGTGGCGCATCCTCTGGGAACAACTGACTGCCGTGATGGTTGTCATTCTGATTGTGGCAGCCGTGGTTTCCGGATTGGTAGGCGATCTCAAAGATGCGATTGCCATTCTGGCGATTGTGGTGCTTTACACGCTGCTTGGCTTCAGCCAGGAATACCGCGCGGAGCAGGCGATGGCTGCACTCAAGAAACTTTCGGTGCCGATGGTGCGCGTGCGACGTAACGGCCAGGTGCAGGAGATGTCGGCCCGCGAGTTAGTGCCTGGCGATATTCTGCTGCTGGAGGCCGGCAATCTAATACCCGCGGATGCGCGTCTGCTGGAAGCGGCCAATTTGCGTATTCAGGAAGCTACCCTGACCGGCGAATCGGAGCCAGTGGAGAAGAAGATCGCGCCCATGACGGGCGAAAACCTGCCGTTGGGTGATCGGCGCAACATGGCTTACATGGGCACGATCATCACCTACGGCCGTGGCCTGGCTGTGGTGACGCACACCGGCATGAACACAGAACTTGGCAAAATTGCCGATCTGATTCAGTCGGCTGGGCATGAGCAGACGCCCCTGCAGCGCCGCCTGGATCAGCTCGGGAAACAGTTGGCCGTTGTCGCGCTCGTCGTCGCCGCGCTGGTCTTCATATTAGGCATTCTGCGCGCCGAAGACGTGCGCCTGATGTTCATGACTGCCGTCAGCGTGGCCGTGGCCGCGGTGCCGGAGGGGCTGCCGGCCGTCGTGACGATCACACTGGCCTTGGGCGCCCGCCGTATGCTGCAGCGCAATGCGCTGATCCGCAAGCTGCCCGCTGTGGAAACTCTCGGCTCTGTCACCGTCATCTGCTCAGACAAGACCGGCACCCTGACCGAGAATCGTATGACGGTGACTGTTCTGGACGTCGCCGGGCGCCAGCTCGATCTGGATGAAACCATGCGCCAGCACGCGCCGGCGCTCGGCGCGGAAGATCAGCATGCCATCTGGCTCAAAGAACAGCCGGCCTTAGCCCTGCTGCTGACGGGCGGCGCGCTGTGCAATGACGCGTTGCTCAAGCCAGACCCGCAGGCCGGTCGGTTTCACAGTCTGGGCGACCCCACCGAAGGCGCACTGCTCGTGGCGGCGGCGCAGACCGGCCTCTGGAAAGATCAACTGGATCAGACCTTCCCGCGCATTGCAGAAGTTCCGTTTGATTCTGAGCGCAAACGCATGACGACGGTCCACCAGGTCCGCCTGCCGACGGAGGAGCGCAGCGACGGAGATGGCCTGGCGCTGATCTCGGCTCAGGTCAGCCGTCACCCGGTTGTCGCCTTTACGAAAGGCTCAGTAGATGGCCTGCTGGAGATCAGCCAAGCCGTTTGGGTCAACGGCGCCCAGGAACCGCTGGATGAGCAGTGGCGGTCACGCGTGGCTGCGGCTAATCAGCGGCTGGCACAGCAAGGTATGCGCGTCCTGGGCGTGGCCTGGAAGCCGCTGGAGGCCGCCCCGCGCGACGATGAGATGGCGGCGATGGAGCAAGGCCTGATTTTCATTGGCCTGGTGGGCATGATGGACCCGCCGCGCGCCGAAGTGAAAGCGGCCGTGGAGACCTGTAAACAGGCCGGCATTCGCCCGGTCATGATCACGGGCGATCATCCGCTGACCGCGCAGGAGATTGCGCGCCAACTCGGTATCAGCGATAGTGGGCCGATCCTCACCGGGCAAGAACTCGAACGCATGACCGCGACGGAGCTGCGCGCGCGGGTGGAGGATGTCTCCGTGTACGCGCGCGTGTCGCCCGAACACAAGCTGCGCATCATCAGCGCGCTGCAGGAGCGCGGGCACATCGTGGCTATGACTGGCGACGGCGTTAACGACGCGCCAGCCCTCAAGCGCGCCGACATTGGCGTCGCGATGGGCATCACCGGAACTGATGTCTCCAAAGAAGCGGCGGATGTAGTGCTGCGCGATGACAATTTCGCCACCATCGTGGCCGCGGTGGAGGAAGGCCGTGTCATTTATGACAATGTACGCAAATTCATCAAGTTTTCTATCGCCGGCAACCTGGGCAAAATTCTGACCATCATGGTGGGGCCGCTGCTGGGCATGCCGCTGCCCCTGCTGCCACTGCAATTGCTGTGGCTCAATTTGCTGACCGATGGACTGTTGGGGCTGGGCTTGGGTTTGGAGCCGGCGGAAAGGAAAACGATGCGCCGTCCACCCTATTCGCCCCGAGAGAGTGTACTGGGTCGCGGCGGGCTACGGCACATTCTTTGGTTGGGGACGTTCATCGGCGTGCTGGCGCTGGGCCTGGGCTACCGGACGTGGCAGGCGGGAATTGCCAACTGGCAGACGCTCGTTTTCACGACGCTGGCATTGGCGCAAGTGGCGCAGGCGCTTGCCATTCGCTCTGGGCAAGATTCGCTTTTCCAGGTCGGGCTGTTGTCCAACAAACCGCTGCTGGCTGCGACGTTCGTGACACTGCTGCTTCAGGTCGGCGTCATCTACCTGCCCTTCCTGCAAGGCTTCTTTGGCACCCAGCCGCTCACAGCGGCCGAATTGGCCCTCAGCCTGGCGTTGAGCAGTCTGGTCTTCGTGCTGGTTGAAGTTGAAAAATGGCTCTTGCGGCGTCGCACTGGCTAATGCCGCGCGGACCGATCACCCCCAGTCCTGTGAGGAGGATATGATGCTTCCAGTGACCCTGGCGTTGTTCATCGTCGGCCTGGCCCTGCCAACCTTCAGCGCCGTCATGCTCCTGTTCGTCGTGCCCTTGACGATTATCACGCTGGCGGTCGTCATTGCGCGTCAAATGAGGCGCGAACTGCGTACAGGCTGACAGAAGAGAGTCCCGGAAAGCGGTATGATGCCCACAGCGTCAAGATGACAAACGCTGGCGCCTGAAACGTCAGACTTGCATGCAGGTTTGATGGTCATGAGGAGTAAAAATGGTTGATCTGAGTATCCTGAGCAATAAGCTTGCCTGGCTGGCTGTGATCCCAGTCCTGGGCATTCTCGTTTTTTGGCATGAGCTTGGCCACTTTTTGGCCGCGCTCTGGATGAAGGTGAAGGTCGAGGAGTTTGGGTTTGGGTATCCGCCGCGCATGGCGACGCTCTTCGAGCGTAAGGGTATCAAGTTCACGCTCAACTGGCTGCCGCTGGGCGGCTTCGTCCGCATGGCCGGTGAAGAAAGCGGGTTTGACAGCGAGGGCAGCCTGAATTCCAAGAAGCCGTATCAGCGCGCGATCGTCCTGCTGGCCGGGCCGCTGATGAACTTGATCCTCGCGCCCATTCTGTACGCTATCGTCTTTACGTCGGGTGTTGCCTATCCCTTGGGCAAAGTCGAAATCAATGCCGTCGCGCCAGGGTCGCCCGCCGTAACGGCTGGCCTGCAAGTGGGTGATCAGTTCCTGCTGGTGGGCGATACTCGTCCAACCAGCACGGACGATGTGCGCGAGGCCATTTTGCAGAATCGCGGGCGGCCGCTGCCGATCACCATCTTACGCAGCGGACAAACGCTCAACCTCACCATGACGCCGCGCACGCCGGCTGAAACACCGGCCGGCGAAGGTGCAGCAGGCATTGCGATTGAACGCGGGCTGATCACGGCCGCCAACTTCGGCCAGGCCCTGACCATGGGCGTCCAGCGCACCGGCGAGGTGGTCATCCTGATGACCACAGGCCTCGGCCAATTGGTCCGCGGCCTGATCGCACCCGCGCCAGATGCAGCCCCCCTGGGCGGCGTTGCCGGCCCGGTGGGCATTGCTCGCATCACCGGCGAATTGGCGCGCCAGGGCATCTTGCCGCTCATCGAGCTGACGGCGTTTCTGAGTCT
>CAZEPA010000295.1:0-5923 GCA_964513955.1 uncultured Anaerolineae bacterium
GCGCCAACTCCTCAAAAGTCTCGCTCAGGGCAAGCAATGGTGCGCAATCTTTGGATCGCGGGCGATGGGTTGCGGTTTTGTTCCTCCCACCGACGGTTTGTGTTCTCAAGCCAAAAAAGGGTGGGGCGGCCGGGCCGTGACATTCTCCCTGTTGCCAGTTGACTCCACTCCGAATGTCCGCTATCATCCCCGCATGGTGTGGTATTTGAACATGCCCTGGGATCGGGTCGTGATCGGCGGGGTGCTGATCCTCTACGCGGCGTATATGCTGTGGGAACACCTGGTGGCCTACGAACGCATCTATTCACCCTCGCGGGCGGTGAGCCAGGCCGCGTTGAAGGCCGCCTATTGGACTGCCTGCTACGGCCTCACGTTCGGCGCCGTGTTCTGGGCCGTGTCACAGTTTCTGCCCGCCGGGAGAACCCGGTACCTGGTCGGGGTCGCGATCTGGTGGCTCGTGTCCAACGTCCTGAGTGCGCTGGTCTGGAAGCCGCTGAGCCGCATAATTGATGAGCTGTTGGATTGAGCGAGGTGTCAGATGTGGAGCAAACGACTGCTTAGCCTGCTGCTGTGGATCGCGCTATTGCCGGTTGCCGGTGCGTCACCGGCTGTCGCCAGGTCTACCTCCTCTTTGCAGCCTGATGCAACGTCGGCTGTGGCGACCGATTATCCATTCTTGTGCGCGTCTGACGGAACGTCACAATGCGCGCCCTTCGTCCCGGGAGACGAATACTGGGTGGAGTCCTTCGGCCAACCCGGCATGACCTATATCGTTAGAGCGCTGACAATGGACGAGCAGGGAAACCTCTATGCCGGTGGCGGATTCGTCGCTGCGGGAGGCGTGGGCGCCAGCCGAATTGCGCGTTGGGATGGCAGCGCCTGGCACCCCCTCGGTTCCGGCATGAACCATTGGGTGTACGCCTTGGCGGTGGACGGGCAAGGAAACCTCTATGCCGGTGGCGACTTCACCACAGCAGGGGGTGTGGATGCCAACCACATTGCGCGCTGGGACGGAAACGCCTGGCACCCCCTCGGTTCCGGCATTGACGGCACCGTCATGTCCCTGGCGGTGGATGGGCAGGAAACCCTCTATGCCGGTGGCGACTTCACCACGGCGGGGAACGTGAACGCTAACTACATTGCACGCTGGGACGGCAGCACCTGGCATCCCCTCGGCTCCGGCATGGTTGGTTCCTGGGATCCATATGTCAGCGCCCTGGCGCTTGACAGACAGAACGATCTCTATGCCGGGGGACAGTTCACCAACACGGGAGGCGCGGATGCCAATTACATTGCGCGCTGGGACGGAAACGCCTGGCACCCCCTCGGTTCCGGCGTGGAGGGGGCTTACCCCACGGTCTGGGCCCTGGCCTTCGATGGGCAGGGCAACCTCTATGTCGGGGGCAATTTTACCAGCGCGGGGGACCAGCACGCCCGCAACATTGCGCGTTGGGACGGCAGCGCCTGGCACGTCCTCGGCTCCGGCGTAAACTATTTCGTGTATACTCTGGCGCCGGACCGGCAGGGCAATCTCTATGCCGGCGGCAAATTCACCTACGCGGGGAGCGTGATGACCCCCTACGTTGCGCGCTGGGACGGCAGTGCCTGGCACTCCCTCGGCTCAAGCATGTGGGGATACCGTCCATATCCATACGTCAATGCCTTGGCGGTGGGCGGGCAAGGCAACCTCTATGTCGGCGGCTCGTTCGAAAATGTAGGGGGCAAGCCATCGTCAAACATTGCGCTCTGGATCGGTGAGGCGGTGAGGTATCGGAGCTTCACGCCATTCGTTTCAGCTCGTTACTCGACTTTGGCGCCTTGACATCAGACGGAAACCTGTAAAATCAGCGCATGGTGGAATCGTTGTGTACTACGCCATAAATTCCTCGGGCAGGGGAGCCAGGCTGAGGCCCGAGATGCCTGAGAAGTCGGCCTGGTTTTATGATTTCTTCTTACTCCGCGACTGGCGCAGATTGTCTAACCAACGATCAATATCTTCATCGGTGCGCATCTCGGGATGGTTCTGGTCAGACCACGCCCCCGCTGTCTCCGCCAGTGCGGTGATCTGTTCCTCCAGCGCCAGGCGCTCCTCGATCGCTTCAAGGATGAACCGGCTGCGCTGTCGAGCCGGCACATGCTCACGTAGTCTTGACAAGAGCGCTTCGGGCAACATCACCGTGATCTTCTGCAAGTTCGTTGGGATGGAATTGTTTACTATCATGATGTACCCTTCAACTTGATGGACATATTATACGACTGACGCCCATCACTTTGTCAATCCCCCTTGGGGAATTTGTCGCAACCTAAGCCGCCAATGACAAAACATCCTTCGATGAAGGGCGCCAGGGCCAGCGCACCGCCAAACCAAACCACTTTCTGGCAGAACTGCCGGCGATTCATCATGTCAGACCTTCCAACGAAATTTGTGAAAATCAGCCGGCGTTCAGATTGATGTAACCCAGGGGCGCGCGCGTGATCTGCTCGACCGGCATGACGTCAATCAGCTCATAGTTGCGCGAGCCTAAGCCCAGCTTCTCGCCGTACTCGACGACCTTGTACGGATCCTTGAGCGGGCCGTGCAGGTGCTGGAAGGGATGGCCTTCGGTGTACCAGGGTTCCATCGAGAGCGGGACGTTCTCTTCGATCAAGCGGCTGCGGGCAATCATGTCCAGGGACGCCTGGTCAATCGCGACGATGTCATCCGAACCGAAGATGCCGACGTCAGGCAGGATCGGCAGGCCGGTGAAGCCGAAGCAATCGCAGACCGGCGTCATGTGCGTGCCGATGTTGATGAAGGTGGTCTTGCCCGGCGCGAAAGTGGCGAGGGTCAGACTGGCCGAGATCGCGCACGCCTCCTGAAACGCATGGAAGTTCACCGCGTCAATCTTCAGGGAGCCGGCCGGCGCCACCTGCAGGCAGCGGCCGCACTGATTGCAGTTTTCGAAGTGCAGGTGCAGGTTGTCCGGGTTGTGCTTGTCTTGCACCACGGCGCCATGCGGGCACGCGGCGATGATGACCTCGCGCACCCGGGGATCGGGGCAGCGCTCAGGGAACCAGTACGGGTCGAAGTGGCAGGCATCATGCATCGCGCCGCGCGTGGGCTGCATCATACAGCCCAGGGCCAGGTTCTTGAACGCGCCGCCGAAGCCGCACGACGGATGGCCCTTGATGTGCGAGAGATCAATCAGGAATGTCGCATCCTGGATGCCGCCGCCCAGCATCCACTCGGTCAGGTTCTTGAACGGGTGCGTGTGCCGATAGTAGTAATGCTCGTCCATGCCGCCGATGGGGAAGATCGAACAGCCCAGGGTTTCAGGGGTGTAGCCGCGGCCGGCCGCGTCGCCCGCGGACCAATTCAGATCCACAATGAAAGGCCGGCCGCCGCCCTCTTTGACCGCCTGCACCACACGCCGCACGAACACCGGGTGCAAGGTCGAATAGCCGACGTTGCCGCCCAGGTGCATCTTGATCGCCACATTCTCGCCCTTGACGCGGTCGCGTATCCCCAGCTTGTCCACGATCAGGTCCAGTTTGATCGGCAGCGTTTCGTTGGCTTCCAGCCGCGTTTGGCGGGGCGAAGCATAATAGACGGTGCTTGGCATGGCATCTCCTTCGATGTCGCAAGATAGACTTTGTGGGCCAGCGCTGTCGCCAGCCTACCGTAAGTGACGAATTGCACAAAGTATCTCGCGCGGGGCGAAGTTTGTCAAATGCGGTTCGACAGGACGTTCGGCGAGACTTCGGCGTAAGCTCAGTCGAACGCTCAGTCGAACGCTTGTCGAAGGCCGAGGTTTCAACCGCCCGCGCCGCGGCTATCGCCTAGCAGCCGATCCGCCAGCGATTCGCCGCAAATTGGATATCGGCCACGTTCACCACACTGTCGTGGTTGAAGTCGTAGGCCGGCACATTCAGGCCGAAGGCGCTCGTCACCAACTGCACGTCAATCACATCCACCGTGCCGCTGGCGTTGACGTCAATCACGCAGCGCACCTGGGCCTGGTACGGCGTCGCGCCGCCGGCCGTTCCGCTGAACTTGATCCAGCCGAGGTTCTCGCTCCAGGCGTAACCCCTGAAGTTGCCCGCACCGTCCACCACGGCGCCGTAGTTGGCATTCAGCGCCACGTCGTCAAGGTAGAAGTTCGAGATTGCGGGGCCGAAGATCTCCGAACGAAACTGCAGCAGATGCGCGGCGTCGTCGGCATACGCACTGAGGTCCACCGTGACCTGCCGATAGCTGGGCGTCGTGCAGGCCGGGTCGGCAGCCGTCGTCACCCACCGCTGGGCGCCGTCCACCTTGATCTCGAGATAGTCGGCCGCGCTTCCGGAACAGGCAGCGTTTTTCACCCAGAAGCTCAAGATCGCCGGCCCGCCGGATGGAATGGTCACGCTCTGCGATACGCTGCCGGCTTCATAGGCAGCGATCCCACCGAACCATGCGAACCAGAGACCAGTGTGCGAAGCGCTGCTGCAGCCAGGGCCGCACAGCGGCGTGCCGAAGTTGGTTGATGCCTCTGTCCAGAAGGGGTTAGGCGTGCCGGCCTCGAAGCCGCCGTCCCGCACCACGTTGGCGGAGGGCGCCTCCAGCAGCGCTTGCAGCTCCTGCGCGCTGCGCTGGACCGGGCTGGGCGGCCCTGGTCGGGTGAGGGGGCCAGCGACTTGCGCTGTTGCTTCGGCGCTGTTCGCTGGCGCCGCGGACCCGCCTTCCGCGTTGCCGATCTCCAGCACCGGCCAGGCCGGGTCGAACTTGATCCAGCCGGAGGTGCTGCTCCAGGCGTAGCCGGAGAGCGCACCGGTGGTCGGGTTGCGGTTGACGCCGTAGGTGACGGCCGAGGTGTTGGCGTAGGTCCATGCGCCGCCAGTTGTATGCGTGCCCAGGCGGATCCAGCCGGTATTTTCGGCCCAGGCGAAACCCTCCAAATGGTCGGGATAGACCGCAACGCTGTCGGTGAACGCGCCGTTGGGGACGGTCGGCGCCAGGTTGATCCAGCCGGCGGTGGTGCTCCAGGCCCATTTCTGGGGCGGGACGCCCAACACCACGTTGTCGCTGAAATCGAGCTGGTAAGCGCCCGTCGCGCCGGCGCTGAATGTCGTGATGACCGCCCAATAGGTTTTGCCTGGCGTCAGCTTCACATTATCAGCCAGGGTGATGGCGCTCAGGTAGCCAGCGCCATCGTCGTCGTCGGTGATCACACCGTTGACGGTGGGGGTCGCCGCATTGAACGGCTGGCACGAGACGCTCAGGAAGGTGTCGGCGATGGTCGTGCCCGCGGCGTTGACCTCGATCTGGATGGGACTGTTGTTAGTGACATAGAAGGCGTGCGCTTCGTAACGGAAGCCGCCAGCGGACAGAGTCCATGCCGAAGCACAGTTGACGGTGACAGCCGGGCTGTCCTGGGGACGGGTGAAGATGGGATCGCTGCCGTCCAGGGTTCCATTCACCGTCGGCCCCACCAGGGGGCCAACGACCTGGGAGGGCAGTTCGGCGGCAGGGCCTTTTTCGCCCGGGCCTTGGGCGGCAACGTTACCCACGGCCGTGGCCAGCAGCACGAGTAGCACCAGGCATGTGGAGAACAGTCTAAGTGGTTGTTTATCGTCGTTCATGGTAATACCTCGCATCCCTCTCAAAGCGCCAAAGCGCCGAGGCCTCATTGTCCGCCACGCACTGGCCACACGTAGATGAAACCCGACTTTTCGGCGCCGACCAACGTGCCGCTGGACAGGGCCACGATCACCGCGCCCGACGTGTGATAGTCCACAGTCGTACTCGACCAGTAGTTGTCGGACTGGACGCCGGTGAAGGGGTGGCCGGCGGGCAAGGCAGGATTACTCTGCGTCGGATCAATCAAGCTGTGCAGCTCGTTCGCATTGGGCAGCCGCCAGGCGCCGGCGACGGAACCATCGCTGAGACCGCAAGAACCGCTGG
>CAZEPA010000296.1:0-5919 GCA_964513955.1 uncultured Anaerolineae bacterium
CCAAGCGGCCTCGCTCAGGCATCTGTCGGGTCTGCAGGCGCTGGCGGTGGCGGATGCCAGCGGCGAACCCCAGGTCTATGTGCTCTTCCGACCGCCGCAGGATGGGCGCATCCGCCTGGCCGACATCGGCGCGGCGCCCGGCCACGAGCCGCGGCGCCTGGGGCGGGAGCTCCTGCAAGGCTTTCATCTGCGCTATTTTGGCGTCACCGTGACGCTGGTCAATGAGCCGGTCGAAAGTGCATGGAACCGCGTGTTCGTCGCCATGGGGTATTACGTGATCGAGCGCCAACACGAGATGCGCTGGCTGGCGGCGTGATGGGCGCTAGACGGCGAGAAGCACGGCATGACCAACAAACCGCTTAAACCAACCGACTACCGGCGTTATCGCGCCGAAACCGACCGCCGCCTGCTGCTGGCGGTGATCGGTTTTCTGATCGTGGTGGGCGGCGCGCTGATCGGGATCCTCTACGGCGGCTGGGCCGCGGCCACAGGTTTGATTTGCCTGTTGGCTGGCGCGGGCGTGATCCTCTTTCTGTGGTTACTGCTCACCTTGATGGAACGGTGGGTCAACAAGTCGGAATGAAACCCGCAGAATGGAGCCGCAAAGGCGCCAAGATCGCAAAGAAAACTGGATAGGCCCTAGCGATCTTCGCGTCTTGGCGGTTTCTTGCTTTTTGTGGAAAAAAGTCAACTGGTAAGCGCCTAACGCAGCGCGCCGGTGCAGTCATAGGGCGCGGAATCGAGCGGCCCAAAGCTCACGCAGGGAATGCACAGACCTCGGCCGGTGAGCGCCGCGGCGGCCACCGGCGCGCGGGCGCGCACACTAAACAGCCTTTTGATCGCCGGGTTGTCCGTGTCAAATTCGCTGCCGCGGGCCGTCAGCGATCCATCCAGACCGTAGGCCGTCAGCTGCACCGGGTTGTCCCCGGAGCTGGTGGCCGCATCAGGGTTGATAGAAACGATGGATACGTGGCGCACCTGGCACTTGAGACTGCTGAACTCCATGCGCAGGGTGGCGCCGTACAGAGCCGGCAGCGGCACGTTGCTCCCGCAGTAGGCGCCAGCAAATTCCCCTTCACCGAGCGTAAAAGCCACATACCCCTCGCCCGTGGGTGCAAACAAGCGGAACTTGCTCCAGTCGGTGGTTTTTGCATCCTGCAGATTGAGGACAAAGTTGCACTCTGGCGCTGTGCTGCCCGCGCCATCCGGCATCCCATCCGGGAAGATGATCTCCTGCACATTGGGCGCTTCGCGCCCGGCGCGGGCCTCGCGGTACCAGGCCATGATTTCCGCCACGCGCGCGGGCGGCAGCGTCACCGGCTGATGGGCCGGGCCAGTTGCCTCAGCCCACGAAGTCTGCCCGGCCTGCACCGTCCAAATGACATTCGGCTCCTGCCAGGAGTGGACGCGCACGCTGTCCTTGAACGTAACCACCCAGTCACGGCCAGTGCCTGCTTCACGCACGACCAGGAATTCGGTGCCCGTCGAGACTACTTCCAACAGGTCGGTTTGCACGGTCACGCGCGACGTGGCCCCGGCTGGATCCACGCGTCCAAACAGCGCGCCGAAGGTCAGCAGCACAGTCACCACCGGGTCGCTGTCGCGTACCGGCACGCTCTTGAGCGTCAAGTCGCCATCGCGAAAGACCTCCAACGAAACGGCATCGCCAAAGCGCAGTACGGCGCGACCGCTGGCGCTGACATCGAGTTGATCGCCCGCGCGCAAATCGGTAGTGGCGTTGGACGCCAGCGGCTGGAAGGCGCTGCTGCTGCCGGTGCGCACCGTCACGGCGTCTAGCTCTGCCTGGGCCTTGACCGTATCCGCACGCCGACCGCCGCAGCCGGCCAAACCTGTCAACGCGAGCATGGTGCAAGCCGCTAACGTGCATGCACGGAAGATGCGAAGTGCCATGATGTCTCCCTTCGTTATGCAGATGCGCTCAGCCTGACGCTGACGCGCTGCGACCGTAACGCCAGCGCCAGGCTGAGGCCAATCAGGGCGCCGGCCAGCCCGGCTTCGCCGACCAGGATTTGATTGCCTATTCCAAAGCGGCTGGCCCACATCATGCCGGCCGCGCCGGCCGCCAGGGCCGTCACGGCCTGCAACGGCCACGCCGATGGCGCCAGTCCCAGTCCCAACAGCAGGGCCAGGCCCAGGCTGGCGATCAGCCAGGTCAGCGGGGTCAGCCCAGAGAGCAGCGCCAGCGCGCCCAGGGTTAACGCAAAACCGATGCTGCCGCCCACCACACCGCCCAACGCCGCGCCGGCCAGCGGCCTCTCTTGCCAGATGACTTGCCCGAGCGCGCGCGCCACGCTGAAAATCGCGCCGCCGGCCGCGCCGAGCAGACCCATCAGCAGGGTCAGGAGAAACAGCGCGGAGAGGGTGAGGATGGCGGGTAAGGTCTGGCTGCGGTTGTATTGGAAAAAAGCCAGCAGGCCAAAACCGAGGCCAAAACCAAGCGCGCCGCCCATGCCGCCGGCCACGGCCTGCTGGCGGACAAACGCCGTTGCGCGCCGGCCGCGCCGCTGCGCGGTCTGCCAAAACGCCCGGCGCTGCGTCGCCGCGGCCAGGCCATGCAGAGCCAGGGGATTGACATCGCGCACCGCGCCCAGGACGGTCAGCGCCGCGGCCTGTTGCGCCGTGTCGGCCAGGGCAACCGCCACGGCTGGCTCACGCCACGTGCCACCCAGGCGGCCAAAGGCTTCTGCCGCCGCCGTGCGCACCTCCGGCGCCGCGTCGGTCAGCGCAGCCTGGGCTAATGCGGGGAGCACCGCGGGCGTCATGGCCGCGGCCGGGCGCGCGCCCAGGTGGGCCGCGGCCTGGGCGCGCGCCTCCGCTTCGCGGTGCGCCAGCAAATCGAGCAGGACAGTGATGCGCGTGGCCTCGTCTGTCGTCAGCGTCAGCCAGGCATCCACCTGGCGGTTGTACCGCACGGCGCAGCGCAGCAGGAAGAAAGTCGCGTCGGGCGTCAGGTGCAGGCGGGCGCGCTGGGCATCGAGCAGGTCAAAGTCGCCCTGTGAAGCGAACGCGCGCCGCGCCTGCCAGTCTGCCAGCAGGCGCGCGAGCAGCTCTTGCGCCTGTTTGAGCGCGATCTGCTGCGCATCTAGCCAGCCCGCGATGCGCGCCGCCAAATAGTCATGGCTCAACTCGAAATGGACGTCGTCCACGCGGCGCAGCAGGCGCTGGCCCAACAGCCGATCTAGCAGGGCCGTCACCGTGGCAGCCGGCAGTCCGCTGGCGGTTGCCACCTCATCCGCGCTGAGCACCGCTTTGGTCTGATGAGATGTGACCAGCGCGCTGAGCACGGCCTGCACCTGGGGCTGCTCCTCCGGCGTGTAGGCAGCCAGGGCATCCGTGAGGTACGCGGCGAGAATGCCCGCCGCGCCACCCACTTGCTGATAGTCGGCCAGGCGAATCGTTGCGCCAGGCTGGCCAAACTGATGGTAGAGGCGTTCGCACACAAGCTGCAGCTGCGGCGGCGCCACGCCGCCTTGCCACAGGTCGTGCAGCAGACGCTCCACCAACAGCGGCTCGAACGAGACGTTGAAGCGGGCCGCCGGGCCAGTGATAGCCTCGCCCGCGCCCTCCCACGTAAGGCGCTCCAGCCGGTAGCGTTGATCCAACAGACCGGGGATCAGCTTCTCCAGTGACGCCAACTGAGGCAAGAAATCGTCGCGCACCGCCAGCACCACGCGCCAATCGTGGCTGTGGTCGGCCAGCGCGGCCATCAACGCCTGCGCAAAGGCCTGGCGCTGGGCCTCGCCCCATAACACCAGCAGTTCCTCCGCCTGGTCGAGAATCAACACCGCGCGTGCGGCCAGGTCGGGAAGGTTTCCCGTCGCCGCCGGGTCGAAGTCACGCACGCGCACCAGGCGCACGTCAAAACCGGCGCGGACCAGCCGCGGGGTCACGCCCGCGCGCAGCAGCGAGGTTTTGCCGCTGCCCGACTCCCCGTAGACCACAACGAGGGGGTTGACCAGGATTTTGTTCGCCAGGCGCGCGCTGTCTTCCTGGCGGCCAAAAAAAATGGCAGCATCGGTCGCGTCGAATGCGTCCAAGCCTTTGTAGGGCGAGGCCGGCAAGGGCGCTGTGGGCGCCGTCACGTCCACGGGCGGCGCGTTCGCGGGCGTGGATGTCAGTGCCTGGATGCCGGTCAGCAGCTCCTGTAGAAAACGTCCGATGTTGTCCGGCACGAGATCAACCCCTTTTTGCGCCCAGTACTGCTGGTCGGTCGGGTTGAGCGGCTGCTCGATCACGGCGTAGGCGCGGCGCCGGTGCTCATGCACGCTGCGCGTCACCTGCGCAAAGAGGCGCTTGAAAGCCGGAGAGGTCAGGTCGTAGCCCAGGAAGATCAGTGTCTTGGTCGCGAAGAAGGCGCGGATCAGATCGGAGAGCGTGGGCAGGCGGGCCAGGAACTCATCGAAGTCGTCTTCGGTGATGACGAGGGAGTCGGGTTGGCTGATGTCGCCCTGCATCTTGATGACGACCACCTTGCTCTCGTCGAAGTAGGGCACATCCGCGTCGCGCACGATCAGGACATAGGATTTGCCCGCCATGCGCAGCGCATCCTCCAGCAGCGCATCGTAAGCCGTGGTGATGATCTTTGAGGAAGGAAGCACGGCCTGGGCCAGCAGTTCGTGCAGTGCGGAAGGCTGCAGCGCCAGTTGGCGCAGCGCGTCGCGCAGGGCCTGCACCAGGGGTTGACGTCCGCGCAAGGCTTCGAAATCGCGCGCCACCGCGGTCAGCGAGCGATCCGGCCGGTCATAGCTGATCTGCTGCGCCAGCAGCTCGGCAATTTGCGTCAGCGGCAGGGGCGCGGCGTCACCGCGCAGGCTGTCGCCCACAAAAAGCAGCGCATTATCGGCCGCCAGGTCAGCGGCCAGGTCACCTGTGAGATTCATCGGCAGCGCTCGCGACGGTGCAGGACAAAGGGGATCAAAGTCGGTCGGGGGCGTTTGTAGACCGATTGTACCACCAAACAACGCGCCGCGGAAAGTTGCACGTGTACCCAATTTGCGTTATGCTTGTGACCCATTAACTTCCGCACTGCGAAGGAAAGTGTTCTTTGGAGATGCCATGACAACTGCGACCTTGGCCGTACCAGCAACAACTCAATATGAGCATATTTCTCTGGATGATCAGAAAGTGCCATGGATTGTGGGGACAACCATGAAAGTCGTCGAACTTGTCTTGGATTACCAGACCCATGGCTGGAGTCCCGAGGAATTACGTTTTCAGCATCCCTATTTAACGCTCGGTCAGATCCATGCGGCTCTGGCCTATTACTGGGACCATCAAGCACAGCTCGACCAGGACATTGAACGACGCCGACGGAAGGTTGAGCGCCTGCGACGCAGCGTACGGGTCTCCCCACTGCAAATTCGCTTGAGAAGCGAGCCGACGCAATGACGCTCGCACTCTACATGGATCACCATGTACCACGTGCAATAACCATTGGTCTGCGCCTGCGTGGGGTTGATGTGCTTACGGCATTCGAAGACGGCGCCCATAGACTGCCAGACCCGCAATTGCTGGATCGTGCAGCCGAACTGGCGCGAGTTCTTTTCACGAGCGATGACGACCTGCTGGCCGAAGCAGCGAAGCGCCAGATGAACGAACAGTCCTTTTATGGTATTATCTATGCCCACCACGGGCAAGTATCAATCGGAGCCTGCGTCCACGATCTTGAAGTGGTCGCAAAAGCTGGCGACCCCAGCGACATGATCAACTACGTCTTGTTCCTCCCCTTATGAAACAGACGACCCTGAAAATCGTGATAGGAAAGGCTTGGGTACACGATGGCAGACTTCACCCATAACCACTACAACGCCCGCACCGCGCTTGAAACGGCGACGGGAAAAGTATACTACTACCGGCTGGCAGCCCTGGAAGAAGCGGGCCTGGCTGCCATCTCGCGCC
>CAZEPA010000297.1:0-5876 GCA_964513955.1 uncultured Anaerolineae bacterium
CGCCGAAGAACACGTCTGCCGGCAGGTCGCCGTGCCAGGAACGCCCCCAGTCCAGGTGCGCCGCCAGCGCCGCCTCCCATGCCTGATCTGAAATCGTATCCATTTTCTTGCCGCTCATCATTCCTCCATCACCTCACGCACTGCATCACTGGCGACCTTCGAGGAACCGTGGCGCGCTCACGCTCCTTGCGCCAGCTTTCCCAACACCCTCACCACCTCCGCTCACGCCGCTGATAACGGCGCCGGCGCGCTGAACGTCGTCAGCCTCGCCATGTCAATACGGCTCAAGGTTCAGTCATTGGCCGCGAAATCGACGCGAAATCGACGCGAAATCGACGCGAAATGACAGTTTCTACGCGGGTCTCATCAAGCAGATCGAGCGCTTCGTTAGGTTGAATCCTGTCCTTCAACAGCCGGGTACAGTCACCTGAGTTTGATACGGGCGTCAAATGAATGTACATGCATCTGATGTCGCCAGCAGGGATGACAAGCTGGCACTGGTTGGCGTTGGCTTGAGTTTGGCGCGCGGTCGAGCAAGATATTGTTGTATTTCCAGTATTCCTATGCATACAAATTTGATCCATCCCAGCCTCTTCCTACGGTGCCTGCCAGCGACTACCATTGTCGCCCAAAATGTAGATTTGGCCCTCGACCTGAAATATCATCCCCTTCTCGAAGGTCTGAGACAGGATGTTAAGTCCTTTTTCCTGCTCAGTTGCCCAACCGATACGAGCATCGGCGCCGCCGAGCTTCTCACGCCAGATAATACCGAAACCGCGGATGGGCGCCCGCAGACCATCTGGTGGCTGGTAGCCCCCCGGTTCGGGTGCACCCTCCTCATAAACATCCTTATATGCAGCCCACTTGCCGCCATTGTCCAGCACATAAATCATATCATTGTACTGCAACCAGATCATGCGGCCCCGTTCGAAGGACTCGGTGGCGCCCCAGCTTGAGTTGGCCTTATTCTGCGGGCATCCCAGGGACCTCCATTGCTGCAACCAGAGCGTGTGAAAATCACCCGATGCTGCCAGGCTGCAGTCCGACGGCCCAGGGGTGTCGGTAGGAGTTGGAGTCGGGGTTTTCGTCGGCTTGGGTGTGGCGGTCAGCACAGCAGTGGCGATTGGCGTCGGCGAGGGTGTGGTTGAAGGTGTTGGGGTAGCAGTCAGTGGCGGCTCGTCAACCGATGAAGGCAGGGGTGTCTTCGTGCCGGTCTCTTTTGGGCCTGTGGCGGTGGCGCCATCAAACACTACGCCAGTTGCAATTTGCGCCGTTTGACTGACAGGCCCTATCCCTGCTGACCCGTCTGTTGGAGAGTCAACAGAGAGGCTACGGTTTAACTGCCAGATTAGAAAAGCCAATACCATGAATCCAATAAGCACCATGGGGAGCAGCCACTGTATGCCAAATCGTCGCTCGCCTGCGGGAATAGGAAAGTGCGTAGATGCGGCAGAAAGAGGGGCACGCGTTGGCGACATCTGCTGATGCCGGGGTTGCGAGGCAACTGGTCTGGACGATGCCAGAGCCACTTCAACTTCCTGCCGCAGGGCAGCCACGCTTGCGGGACGGTTGGTCGGCTGCGTCTCCAACCCGTGCACCAACGCGCGCTCCAGCGCTGGGCTGAGAGCCGGGTTCCTGGCACGGGGCGGAGTCAATGTCGCGGTGCCCACCGCACGCTTGACGCTCTCCGGTGGCGTTTCTCCGGTGAGCATGGTATAGAGCGTGGCTGCCAGGGCGTAAACATCGGAACGCTGGTCGGTATGCGCGCTGCCATACTGCTCAAGGGGTGAGTAGCCGGGGGTAACACCCAGGGCGCCACTTGCCGTGCTCTGGTATGTCGAGCCCACTTTGCTCAAGCCGAAGTCGACCAGGAAGACGCGCCCATCGGGGGTGATCTTGATGTTCTGGGGCTTGATATCGCGGTGAATGATCGGTGGATTCTGGCTATGCAGATAGGTCAAGGCATCACAAACCTGGCCCAACCAGTTCACCACCGCAGCTAGTGATTGTTTGCCGCCGGTGGCCATCAGCTCGGCCAGATTCACACCCTCGATGAAGCTCATCACCAGATACTGTGAGCCATCGGCGGTGATGAAGTGGTCGATTACTTTGGGTAGATTCGTGTGATGGAGGCGCGCCAGAACCTGGGCTTCGCGTTGGAATTGTTCGCGGGCATCAGGCGTGGTCAGGCTGTTTTCTTTGAGCGCAACTGACGTGCGCAGGCGTTCGTCGAACGCGCGGTAAACCGCGCCCATGCCGCCCTGGCCAAGCAGGGATTCGACGCGATAACGGTTTTCGAGAATGGTTCCAGGTTGCAGTGGCATCGGGATTCCTCCGTAGGTTAATCAATCTCACTTTCGATGAAAGTCAGGCAACGTATTGCGTTTTAGCGGGCCAGGACAGACGCTCCTGGTTTGATCTCATCCACATCTTCCGGGCGCGGCAGATCTTCCAGCCTACAACTTTCCCACATCAGATCGAACTGCCGGCGAAAGAAATCATACCATTCGCGGTCTCTTGCGGGTCGTAGCTCAAAGGTTGGGTTGTCGTCCGAAGACCGGTGGTGATACAGTTCGACGACTATCACGCCGTGATCGGTATCCGGATCAACCATGACCAATCCATACGACGGAAGATAAGGCAAATGCCCCAGTGCCAAGCGGCCTGTGGCATCCGAGGTCTTGGCAATCAGATTGACCAGGGATTCAGTGCTTTCCAGCCGCTTTCGCCAATGCATTGGCGTGGATTGGCCCTCACTGCGCTTCACACATTCATCGAGGAGCGCATCGGTCGCGGCAAGGATCATGACCCGAACATCACCGCCTCTTGCAAGACAACGTTCCAGGATGCGCAGGTACTCGCGTGTCGCCCTTGCCAATGTGAAGCCTGACAGGTAGATAGTGCTTGCACCTTCAAGCAGGTGATTTGGCAGATAGCGTTGGGTGAACAAAAAACTGCTTGCGCGAGCATGGCCGATGGGACGTTGAAGAAAATGCGTGATTTCCTCGCTTTCAGCCTGGGCATCCCACGGCGTCCCAGACCCCCACATCTGCTCAAATTGCCTGCCAAAATAGGTAAACCAGCTTTTATCACGCTCTGGCTTGAGTACGAATGTGGGCGGTGAAGTGAAGCCCCTGTGGTGCGGATAGAGTTCAACGACAATCACTTCATCGCCGCCACTTGCCTTGAATCTCTGCAAGCCAAAGGATGGGGCATAAGACTGCAAGCGCACGGTGAGCTGGCCCCGTGGCTGTGCTTCATGCCCGTCTTGCCAGTCGTCAGGGCTGGCTTTGAACAGATAACCGATGTACTTGAAAGCCGATGCGAGTCGTTTGGCATAGTAATCCACATCATCCGGTGCTTCACTACGTTGAGCAGACATTTCCAAGGCGAGCGAGTCTGGATTCGCCAGCAGTACGCGTACAATTGCACCAGCGAGCAGGCGTTCGCGAATGACGCCGAAATACCTGTTGAGGGTGCTGGTCAGCGTCACTCCACAGAGATCTACCTCGATGGCGTTCCTAAAGTACTGGCTGAGATCGGGAGGTTTCACAAAAAACGCCTCGGCTGAAGGGCGATCGGATAGCTCAATTCGCTGGATCAGCTGATCAATTCTATCTGCCATGCTCCATTCATCGGACAAAAAGAACCGATCCACCAGGAAAAAGAGCACGACGACGCCGACCAGTCCCGTGCCGAGGTTGATCCAAATGGACTGCCAGACATCAGGCCATCGAAAAACCAGGCTTATGAGCACAAGAACAACTCCCAATGCACCGACAACTCCGTAGACCGCAATCTGGTACTTGGTTCTGCGCTTCTTGTCCATGTTCTGCCCTCATGAGCAAGTCAAGTATGACACCGAAACCACTACGGCTTGTACGGCGGAATGTTGGCGAAGTCCCCCAGATCCCACTCAACCCTGGTGCGGCCATCCGTCAGAATCAACACCAGCGATTGCACATCCTCCTTGACATCCCACAGCATCAAGAGCGGTGTTTCTTCGCCTGGGTTGATGTCATTGAATACAGTTTTGCCTACCGAGAACTCCCAGCTTGCATAGATCATCGCCATGCGCTCAGTCGTCAAGGGATCGGAGTAATCGTAAATGCGTCCCTTGTTGTCCTTCAGCGCAGGCTCCAGCGTGTCGGCAATGCTTTGCGTGCCAGACGCCAGGTTCTTTGCCAGGACGAATACGATGGCGTACCGCCCCATCGCCACCTTGGAGCTATCGTAATAGTAGACGGTCTTCTCGTTTTGCACCCGTTCGGCCTGGATTTCCCAGGTGCCGAGCCGCAGGCGAGTGTGCATTCCGGGCCTCTGTACCACCGGCGCCGGTTTTGGCGTCGGACTCGGCGGCGGCGTTGGGATGTTTTTGGCAATCTCCACACGGCCCAGATCGCCCCCGACCGTCACAACAGATTTGGCGGCCCAGGCGGACTTGCCGTTGACGCAGCAAATCTCCACCCACGTGCCATCCGCATTGCGGCCTGTGATCTCGTACTGGCCTCCTGGCTTGGCCGATCCCACCACGGGATAGTTCGTGCCAGGCCCTGAGCGCAGGTTCACAGCCTTGGCGGCGACCACATACGGCGCGGACGGCGTCGCGGTGGCAGTCGGTAGCGGCGTCGCTGTAGGCGCTTCCGGCGTATCGGTTGGTGTAAAGGTGGCTGATGGCGCGCTGGTTGCAGTCTGCGCCGGAGTCGCCGTATCTGGGGGGCGGCTCGTGGCCGCCGGCTGCGCCGGCGCGCTGGTGGAAGTTGGCTTGACCAGTGCTGCTTCTGCGGTTGGGCTTACCGCTTCCAGGGTTGCGGTGGGAGCCAGGGCAGTTAGCGTAGCCTGGACCGAGGTCGCGACCAGGCCGGCGTCAGGCGTCGGACTGGCACAGCCGCAGAGGCCGATACCAAGCAGAATAAGGCAAATCGTGAGACGTTGCATGATGTGATTCCTTCCATGTGACCATGTGACCGTAAAAGCGCACGAACGACGCGTCATCAGATGCTAAACTTGTCGGTCTTCCAGCTTCCCCAATACCCTCTCCGCCTCCGCCTGCGCCGCCGCCGACGGCGCCTGCGCCATGAACGCCCTCAGCGTTGCCACCACCGTCTCCCCGCCGATCCCCTGCAGCGACATCGCCGCCAACCAACGCAGATTCTCATCCTCATCCCCCAGCGCCGCTACCAGTTCCCCAATCGCCGCGGCCGTGCGCTGCTTGCCCAGTTCGAGCAGCCGGCCCAGGCGCTCGTAGCGGCTGCCCTGTGGTGGAGCAGGGAGAGGGGGAGTCGGGAGCAGGGAGTCGGGGGCAGGCGCCTCGTTGAGCAAGGCCGGCTGCCTGCCAGCCTCATAGGTTGCCCTGGCTTCGGCCACCCTGCGCGCCGACCGCGCCGGCGCACTCCGTACCTCCCCACTTCCTACCACGCTGCTCGCTGTTCCCTCCTCCCGATAGTTGCGCACCACGACCGGCCCCAGCTCCGCCTGCAGCCGATCCCACGCCTCCAGCACCAGCCGCCGCGTGCGGTACTCGCCGAACGCCCGCTCTTCCTTCTCTTTCAGCACGCGGAACGTCTCGCCGGGGAAGTCGGGGCCGTAGACGTCCTTGGGGTCGAGGATGTAGCGCAGCTCGTCGCGCGTCAGACCGTAGAGCCGGGCGTAGTAGGCGTCGAGCTCGGCGCGCAGGCGGGCGCGGCGGTCTTCGTCCCATTTGAAGGGGGGGAGTGGGCAGTAGGGAGTAGGGAATGGCGAGTCGGGAGTAGGGGGAAGGTTGGCCCAGGCAGGTGGGTTCCAGGGATGACCGCCGGTGGCTGATCGGTTTACTTCCCATTGGGCGAGTAGCGAATGGTGAGTAGTGAGTAGGGAGTCGTCGGTCGCCCCTTTCA
>CAZEPA010000298.1:0-5875 GCA_964513955.1 uncultured Anaerolineae bacterium
CCCAGTAATCGTTGGCCGGCGCGCACGTCAGACCGCAGTCCACATCGCCGCCCACGTCGAAGCGCCAGCCGCTGGCGCCCTGGTTGGTCCAGTAGGGGCCGACGGAGCTGAGGCCGTTGCTCCAGATCAAAGCGCGCACCGGCGCCGAGTTGGCCTGCAGCTTGGGCAAGGACCCATAGCCATACCAGGCCTCGTAGGTGTTGGCGCCGCCGTAACCAGGCGGCCGGCAGGTCACGCGATCGGCGGCGTCGCAGACGTTTGGATCACCGGTGCGGCTCGGTTCACAGGCCGGCGTGCCGATGTCGGGAATGTAAAACCAACCCGCATAGGGGCTGCCGGCAGACTCGCACGCGCCGCTGTCGGCGTAGCGGGTATAGTAGTCGAAATAGGGACTATCCGATGACGTGTGGTTGAAGACGCCGTCCAGGATGAGCTTGAGGCCATGCGCATTGGCGGCCGCGGCCAGGGCCTGAAAATCGGCCAGGGTGCCAAAATCGGGGTCAATTTGCAGGTAGTCGGCGGTGTCGTACTTGTGATTGGACGGCGATTTGAAGATCGGGTTGAGGTAGAGGACGCTGACGCCCAGGTTATCGAAGTAACCGGCGTTGATCTTCTGCGTGATGCCGGCCAGGTCGCCGCCGTAGAAGTTGTCGCTGTAGTGTGAGCTGCACGTCGGCGAGACCACATTACGCGGATCGCACATGGTCGAATTCCAGGACGCGCTGTTGGAGCGCACGATTGCAGAGTTGGCGCCATAGAAGAAGCGCCCTGCGGTCGGATCGTTTGCGGGGTTGCCGTCGCGGAAGCGATCAGGAAAGATCTGGTAGACCACGCCCTTTTGCATCCAGGCCGGGACGTTGAACGCCGGATTATAGACGGTGATCTGAAAGCTCTTCTGATCGTTGTAGTTGTCGCTCATAGCGCCGTAGCCGCCGCCGTAGAACTTGGGATCATCGTCTGTGTAGAAGTCCTGGTCCGCGGGGCTGCAGCCGCCCAAGCCGTTGTCGTTCAGTTCAAAGAAGTAATAGAGAATGGTCGGATCAGCGCCCGCGGGGATGTCGGCCACCCACCAATCGTAGACGACCGGATCGGTGTCAAACGCGCCGTCCCAGGCCATATTCACGTAGGTTTCCGTGTCGGTGCGGTCGTTCCAGACGCGCACGCGCGCGCTGGTAATGTCGCTCTGGGCCACACGCAGGCGCAGCTTGACCGTGGTGTTCGGCGTCGTGGGGCCAACGATCGAACGATAGTTGCTGTCAAAGGTGTCGTGCAGCACCTCGTTCCAGAGAATGTTACAATCGGCCGCGCCCTGCGGCGCGGTCGCGACGTGGCCAGGCTGAGGCAGCCAGGCGCTCAACAGCACAGCGAACAACAATAGACTTAACCAACCCAATGATCGCCGCATCATAACCTCCATGCATCATTCCAGACGAAGCACTATTCTCGTATTCGCGGTATAAAGGATTCATGGTTCCTGACCCAAGTGGGCTGAAACCAGATTCCTGCCACGAATTTCACGGATGATTCGCATGCACAAGGGCCAATTCGTGAAACTCGTGGCAGAAGGCCTCATGACAACCTATCAGGGGGGTGTACAACTCTGCGCCTGGTTCCAGTGCGCGGCGAGCAGCATGATGTCCCGCACATCAATATCGCCATCGGCGTCCAGGTCATAACGGAAGGCGTAATTGGGCGTGCCCGGGTTGCCGTCAGGGTCGGGATTGGCGGCGGTGAGCAGCCAGCGCAGCGCGATCTGCGTCATGTCATCTACGTCTACAAAGCCGCTGCCGTTGAAGTCATAGCAGTTATTGGCCACAATGACCCGACCGTCCACGGCGCCGGCCAACACCGAGCCGACGCCAAAGGTCGCGTCGGTGCGTCGGGGCAGAGTCATGTTGAACGGGAGCGGCATGCCCGGGCTGGTCGCCAGGGCGCTCATGCGCACCTGCACCACGTCGAAGGTGCCGCTGGGGAAGTTACTGAACGCGCCAGCCGCAAAATCTACCGTACCCAGCGCGTTGCTGAACTGGCTTTGGATTGGGACGGGCAGCGTCGTGCCGGCCGTCAGCGCCTGCACCTGCACGATGGCCGGGTTGAAGTTGAGATAGGCCGCTGCGCCGTTGATGGGCTGCGCGCCGGTCTGAATGCGCACCGTCACCGTGAAGACATCGCCCACCATTACAATGCTAGTCTGCGGCGCGTCGAACATGACGACTCCGGTGGGGGTTGCGGTGGGCGTCGCCGTCGGCGCAGTGGTCGGCGTGACCGTGGGCGTTGCCGTCGGCGGATTGGTCGGCGTGACCGTGGGCGTCGCGGTTGGCCCGGTGGTCGGCGTGACCGTGGGCGTCGCGGTCGGCCCTGCGGTCGGCGTAGACGTCGGCGTGTTGGTGGGAGTGGGAGTTGGGCCGCCGGTGGACGTCGGCGTGGGCGTCGGCGTGCTCGTCAGGCTGACGTGCAGGATGCGGCCCCAGCGCGCGGGGACCGACAGGCTGAGATTGCCGCCGCTGACCGTGAACGTGCCGCCATTCAGCAGATCGGTCAGCACGGTGCCATTGGGGAGGTGCGCCGACACAGGAATCACGCTGCTGGCGACATTGTTTGCGCTGTTGTTCAGCACAACCACGATCTTCTCGGCGGTGTTCCAGCGAATGTAACTGTACACGTAGTTGGTCGTGTCAATCAGGAGCGTAGAAATGTCGCCGCCGCGCAGCGAAGCGTGCTGATTGCGAATGCCGATCAAATTCTTGAAGTGCTGGTACATGGCGGTATCAGGGCTGCCGCCGCGATCGCTCCACGGGTAAGGCCGGCGGTTGTCGGGGTCGCCGCTGCCGGGCAGCGACACCTCGTCGCCGTAGTAGACCGACGGCGCGCCGGGCAAGGTCATCTGCAGGATGACAGCCAGCTTGAGACGGTTGGTATCCTGGTTCAATTGGCTGAGCAGCCGCGGCGAGTCATGGCTGCTGATCAGGTTCATCATGCCATACCAGGGCGACGGCGGCAGGTTGTTGCGGAAATTCTGCCATGACGCATCGAAGCTGGCCGGGGAGCCGCCATTAGCGAAGTCGCGCACCCAGTCGCGGAAGCAGTAGTTCATGGCGGAGTCGAGTTCCCCGGAGTTGACGAAATCCTGGTACGGATAACAGCCGCCGGTCACCTCGCCCAACATCAGAACCTCATTGCTGCCGTAGACGTTCTTGACGTACGGCCGCATGTCGCGCCACCAGTCATGCGTGATGTCCTGCGCGACGTCGAAGCGCCAACCGGCGATGCCCTTCTCCAGCCAATAGCGCGTGACCGACTTGCCGCCTGGACTTTGCGGGCTGCCGTCCCGATAGAAGAAGGCGCGCACTTCGGCGCTGCCATCCACCAGTTCAGGAATCGTTTCGTAGCCGTACCAGCCCTTCCACTTCCAGTTGTCGGTGCAGCCCGAACCGTTGCCGCCGGCTGTGAACCAGGAACGATAGGGGCTTGGCCCTTCGCACGCGCCGATGTCGCTCGGCCAGCGGTTAAGGCCGTAGCCATCCATGTATTTGCTGTCCGCGCCGGTGTGGTTGAACACGCCGTCCAGGATCACGCGCAGGCCATGCGCTGTTGCGGCCGTCATGAACTGATCGAATTTGGCGTTGTCGCCAAACCGCGGGTTGATGTTGTAGTAGTCGTTTGTGTCGTAGCCATGATTGGACGAGGCGTTGAAGACCGGGTTCAGGTAGAGGGTGTTGACGCCCAGGTCGTTGAAATAGCCTTCGTTGATCTTATTGATGATGCCTTGCAGGTCGCCGCCGAAGAAGTCAATGCCATAGCCCGGCGTGCGCGGCAGATCGGTCCAGCTCGTATGCATTTCGGTGATACAGGCGGGGGCGCCTGGCCCGGGATAGCCGTTGCAGGTCGTAGGCCCATACACGGCGTTGCCGCTGAGGTCGTTCGTCGCATCGCCGTTGCGGAAACGGTCGGGGAAGATCTGATAGATAACCGCATCCTTCAGCCAGCTCGGCACCGGGTAATCCACCGGCGGGGCTGGAATCGTGGGCAGGCTCCACGACGGGTCTACCGGATTAGGGCCGGCGACCCACACGCCAGGGCCGGTATTGCCGCTGGCAGTGTGGTAATGTCCAACCAACGCGGCGTCTCTGACGCGGAACTGATACCACTGGTCAATGTTGTAGCCGGGGCCAGGCACGTTGTACTCCCAGATGTCATACGGCCCACTGGGATCAGTGGAGACCACGGTTGCCGTGTAGATGAAGCTGGGGTTGACGCCCGCGCCGGTCGTCCACACCAGCACGTTGACCGTCTGCACGTCGCTGTGGCAGGTGCGCAAGCGCACGGCCGCGCTGCCGTTGGGCAGAATACCGCCCACCGGATCGCGCCACGCGACTTCGAGGTTGTTGTGATAGAGGGCCGACGTCACAATCGCGCCGTCGCCCACCGCGGCTGCTGCGCAAGTCGTGCCAGCCGTTGGCGTGGTCGTCGGCGTTCGCGTAGGCGTGGCGGTGGGCGCACTGGTGGGTGTGTTGGTCGGTGTGGCCGTTGGCCCGCTCGTGGGCGTGTTCGTAGGCGTTGCCGTTGGCCCGCTCGTGGGCGTGTTGGTGGGCGTCGCGTTGCTTTGGATGGCGCAGGACGCGAGATTGACCAGGGTGGTCGGATCATCCCACCCTGTGGATTGGTCGTCGCTGGGCGTTGTGTCATAGGCGCCCTTTGTGGTTCCGGCCTGGGTGGCGAAAAATTCGAGGCGCACGGTCTGCCCGATGCTCACGCCCAGGTCGGCCAGGGCGAGACGCAGCTCCACGCCGTTGCTGTTGCTGTAAGCCACGTTCGTGCCGGTTTGACCGCTGCCGGTGATGCCGCCCCAGTTGACGCTGGCGCCCGTATTCCAGTTGCTGCCGTTCCAGGTGCGGAGCTCAGTCCAACCATTATTGTTATCAGGCGGGTTGTTGGCCATGCCTGGAATGTTGCCGCGCACGGCAAAATCGGGCTTGGTGCTGTGGTTGAAGGTGATGGCATTGCCCCACGGGTCGCTGGCCCCGCCGGCGGCCGTGTTCGTGTCAATCAGCAAGCCAATCTGACCGCTTGAGCCGGCTTGCGTGTACGACGGCAGGCTGGCGTAGACATACAAGTAGCTGTTATCGTTGGCACAATAGAGGGTCGTCAAATCAGTCCAGCTCGTGCCTGACCAACTGCCTGGCCCTGGGTTGGCCAGGTCTCCGCTCGGGTCGGTTGCGATCGCAGCGCCATAGCCGGCGTCGCGCACGCCGTCAAGTGTAATGACGGCGTAATCAGCGCTGCTGCGCTGCACCAGGCCAAAGGCCAGCCCGGCAGCCACGCAGGCCAGGAGCACAACCGTCATCAGCCGATAGAATACATTTGCTTGCTTCATTACTTACCTTTCCTCCCTCCGTTAGGGGACAATGATTTGACGCTTGCCAATGGCCGTCATTGGCTACTGATTCTGGGCCACCATGTGGTTGAGTTGAGACGGACTGCCAAGCACTGCGATCACATCGCCGGCGCTCAAACAGCGATCTCCGGACGGGTGCATATCAGGCACGTCCTGATGACGCAAGAAGACGATGCTGACATCGTCTCGATCCTCGATCTCGGCAATCGTGCAACCGACCAACTTTGAGTGCTCGGCGAGGTTGAAACGGGCCAGGGAAAGCGCCTGACCTTCGACCGTCAAGGGATAAGTGATGTCCACGCCGGCTGCGGCCGCGGCAAAGGCTGGCGCGGCCATGCCCGTGGCGCTGAAGGCTTTGAACCCGAACTGCTTGTGCAGCGCCTCTGCAAAGTCGTCATCGAAGATGCGCAGCACGACCTGGATCGTGGGGTTGAGGCTGCGCGCCTTGACCGCCATCTGTAAATTGAGGCTGTCCTGCTG
>CAZEPA010000299.1:0-5851 GCA_964513955.1 uncultured Anaerolineae bacterium
CAGGCACACGGAAGGCGGCCAGGTAGGCGTCGAGTTCGGCGCTGGTGCCAAACTGCGCGCCGATGACGACTTCGCGCAGCAGACCCAGGGCGCGGCTGAGGATGAAGAAACCCATCACCAGAACGGCGGCACGCGCGAGGTGATTTCGGTTGGTTGTTGGCTGCGCGGATGTTGTCATGCTGCGTCCCAATTCAGGCTAACGCCGGATGTCTGGCAAGAACTGCCGATAAAGTCTCAGGACGTGGTGTGAAAAGAATCTGACAAGAACAATCATCGTGCGCCACGACCACAATCAATGCGGCCCGTGTATAGAAATCACGCTGGGGAAGCCAAGAATGTCGTTGCAAGCAGCAGCCTACCGTTCCAGAGTCCCGAATCGTAAGGATGAAAATGATTGTAGCACAGGGGATGGGAAGCACAAAGTATGCGGCTAACCTGAAAATGCACCGAACCGTTTCGGCAGTTCGCAGCGCCCGGAGTCCTTGACTTGTGGAGGGCTGTTAATTCCTGGGTAGGCGTCGAACGCATGGGTGACTGGATGAAAAAGGCGGCAGCTACTCAGTAGAGTAACTGCCGCCCGCCTGGGGAGGGAACGCGGCCGCGGGCGCTGCGTTTAGTTCATGCGTTCAAGAATATGGGTGGCAATCGTTGCGCCGCTGCCGCCGATATTTTGCGTCATGCCGATGCGCGCGTTTTGGACCTGGTTGGCGCCGGCGCGGCCGGTCAATTGCAGATAAGCTTCCACCACCTGGTAGACGCCGGTGGCGCCCACGGGGTGGCCGCGGGCCTTTAGCCCGCCCATGGTGGACATGGGCAAGCGGCCCTCGGTGGTGATTTCGCCCTCCTGTGCCATTTCATGCGCCTTGCCTGGCCCGGCAAAGCCACACGCTTCCAGCGAAAGCGCTGCCATCACGCTGAAAGCATCGTGCGCCTCGAAGAAATTGATCTCCTGCGGCGTGATGCCGGCCTGTTCGTAGGCCTGGCGGCTGGAGAGGTAGGAAGCCTGCAAGAACATGGGCGTGTAACGGTCATGAATGGCGACTGAGTCGGTGGCATTGGCTGAGGCCAGCACACGCACGAACGGCCGGCCGCTGGCCTTGATCTCCTCGATGCGATCGGCGGAGCAGAGGATCAACGCCGCGGCGCCATCGCAGATCGGCGACGCGTCAAGCACGCGAATCGGATCTGCTACGACGGGAGAACGGCGGTAGGTGCGCATGTCCACTGCTTTTTGGAACATGGCGTTGGGGTTACGCGCGCCATTGTGATGGGCGTTGATCGGGAAGTAGGCCAGGTCTTCTGAAATCAGATGGTAGTCATGCAGATAGCGGCGCATGATCATCGCGTTGAGGGCCACAAAGCTCACGCCATGAGAGGCTTCGTTTTCATAGTCGGCGGCCATCGCCAGCCCACGCGTCGTGATCCGCGGATCGGTGGCGGTCAGCTTTTCCACGCCGCACACCGCCACCATGTCATGTTGGCCGCTGCCGACGGCCATGACGCCCCAACGCATGGCTGCCCCGCCGGACCCACAGGCCGCCTCGGCGGTTGCGGCATCAATGCCGCGCAGGCCAGCGGCATCTGCGATGAGCGCGCCCAGGTGCTGTTGGTTCAGGAGGACGCCGGACAGCATGTTGCCGACATACAAACCTTGCACCGAATCGGCCCCGGCATCCTGCAGAGCCGCTTTCACCGCGCGCGCAGCCAGCGCCCGCAGGCTCAGATCGTTGTGGCGCCCGACTTCCGTTTGGCCGACGCCGATGATGTAGACATCGCGCATGGTAATCTCCGTGCTGCCCTGATTCCCTGGGGGTTCTTGGGGCAGCCTCCTAGTTTAACTGGAACTTGCCCTGGAACCTGGCATAGGTGGCGTAGTCAATTTCCCGGCGCCGCTTGATATAATCGCTGACGCAAGGCGCGGCGAAGCGCTGTTCATCAATGCGATCGGTAACAACCAGTGAGAACGCGTCGCTGCCTGCGCCCGCGCCAAACGATACCGCCAAGATGCGATCACCAGGCTTGGCGACGTCCAGGACGGCGCTCAAGCCGAGCAAAACCGAGCCGGCATGGGTGCTGCCGATGTCTTCCACCACAAAGCCAGCCGCGTATTGCTCATACGAAAAGCCGAGGGCTTCGGCCACGCGCCGCGGGATTTTGTTGTCCGGTTGATGGAAGATCACGTGCTGGTAGTCGGCCGCGGTGCGCCCCAAGTCGCTTAGCAGCGCGCTGGCGGCCGCCTTCACGTGGTCCGTGTAGGCTTCGGAGCCGGTGGAGCGCAAGGCATTGCTGTAATAGCGCGCGCCGGCGCGGCGCCAGATGTCCATGCTGTTGGTGACGTAGGAGAGCGACCCTTCGAAGACCGCGATGCTCTCCTCGGCCGGCCCCACGATGACGGCTGCGCCGCCCGCGGCCGTGGTGTACTCCAGGGCGTCGCTGGGGCGTCCTTGGGCGGCGTCCATGCCAACGCACATCGCATAGTTGGCCATACCAGAGCCAACCAGCGCGATACCCGCCTGCAAGGCCTCTGTGCCGGCTTTGCCGCCAAACTCCCAATCGGCCGCCTGGATTTCAGGCAGCGCGCCCAAAAACTCGGCCACAATGGTGCTGGTCGGTTTGATCGCGTAGGGATGAGATTCACTGCCTACCCAGAGCGCTTTCAGTTCTTTGGGGTCAATGCCGGCGCGCCAGAGCGCATTGCGCGCCGCCTCGATAGACATCGTGGCAGTGTCCTCGTCCATGCCAGACACCGCCTTCTGCTTGACAGGCCAGCCGGCGTCTTTCCCTCGCCAGACACGCGCGATCTCTTCGCCGGCCAGGCGGTAACGCGGCACGTAGGCGCCATGACTGATGAGACCTACCTCGCGGTTGGGTTTGAGCATAACTAATCCTGCGGATCGCTTTGCATGTGCAGATGCACCTTGAAAATGGACTGATACACATCGCCCTGGCTGACAATCCCCACCAATTTGCCGCCCTCCACCACGGGCAAGCGGCGAATGTGCCAGAGAACCATCAGACCTGCCGCTTCCAACAGCGGGGTGTCCGGTGTGACCGTTTGCACATGGTGGGTCATCACATCACCGGCCTTGATGCTGCTAATGTCGGCGAAGCCCTCATCCTTGGCCGAATGAGCCAGGCTGGGCGTCGGCGAATCCAGAAGATGCTGGAAGAGTGGATGCATCTCGCGCAACACATCCTTTTCCGAGATGATACCGATCATCTCGCCGTTGTCGTTGACAACGGGTAGACCACTGAGGTGATGGTCCACAATGGCACGCGCCACATCCGTGAGCGGCGCTCGTTCATGAACGGTAAACACGTTGGTCGTCATAATAGATCGAATGGTCACAGTTCCCTCCCTCATGGCATCAGATCGAGAGTTGGACAGGCAGTTGCACCTACCTGAGTATTACTATAACGCATTGCGCCATAAAAGTCAACGGCGAATGGGCGGTTTTGATGGGCGTCGAGCGGGTAGCGCACTGACTCCTGCGCGGTTAGGCTTTCCTACCCGTTTGGGCAGGTGAGCCGCTCGATCCTCGTTTGAAGCTCTATCGTGGCGCCGCGGCCGGCTCAACCAGGTTCGATATCCCAGGTATCCTGCTGGCTGCCCCATTGGCTGCGGCCGTCGCTTCCGCTGACGTGCCACCACGTTTTGCGAGTCACTCTGAACCCGGGTGCGCTGGGGGCAGTGAATGGAACGACCTCGGAACTGGGCGCAGCCGGCGCGCTGCGCCTGGCCCGCCAGGCGGCTACCCAGCGCTGGCCCATGCGCAGCGCCACCGCGGCCGCGGCCACAGCCACGGTCGTCCCCACCTCGCGCCGGGTGATGGCGGGCAGGGTGATGGCGGCGGTGCGGGTCACGGCCAGCCGTTCGTTGATATTGGCGCCGCAAGCGCGACAAATCGTGGCCTCGGCCGCATTGGAGGCCTGGCAGCGCGGGCAAATGCGATGAACCGGTAAGATCGTCATGGCAACCCCTCCAACAGGCTGAAAGTACCTGGATTCTAAATCAAATTGCACAGGCGCGCAAGGCAGGGCATTGACAAATGCGTATCCTCGTGTACAATGCCCACGATTCGAACGCGATCCGCGGAATGGTGCATCCGTCAAACGTCATCTGCGGGATGATGCATCCGTCGAACGCCATCCGCGGGAGACGGGGCATTGACAAATGCGCATCCGAGCGTACAATACCCCCCATACGAACGCAGATCGCGGGTTTGCCCGCCCGTTGAACGCAATCCGGGGGATTGCACACTCTTTCTTGTGAGCAACCGATTGACGACGCTTCTTTTGGTTCGACATGCCACCAACGATTGGGTTGGTGAGCGCCTGGCCGGGTGGACGCCTGGCGTACATCTGAACGAGGCCGGCCGGCAGCAAGCGTGGGCGTTGGCCGAACGCTTAGCGCTCATGCCGATCAAGGCGATTTACAGCAGCCCGCTGGAGCGAGCACAAGAGACGGCTGCGCCCCTGGCGGAGCGGTTGAACCTACCCGTGGAGACCGAGCCAGATTTGGGCGAAGTGCAGTATGGGCAGTGGACAGGCAAGCCGCTCAAGGAGATGCGCGAGACCGATCTATGGCCGCTGCTGATGATGGCGCCCAGCCTGGCGCGTTTTCCTGAGGGCGAAAGCCTGTGCGAGGCGCAGGCGCGCATGGTCGGCGCCGTGGAACGCTTGCGCAGAAAGCATCCTGATGATATGATAATGGCCGTGTCGCACGCTGACATGCTCAAGGCCGTCGTCGCCCATTACATCGGCTTGCATCTCGATCTATTTCAACGCCTTGTCATCAGCCCGGCTGCGGTCAGTGTGCTGCGCTTTTCGCCGCCCGGCATCGCTCGTCTGGAACGATTCAATGACACGGGGACGCTGTCCGATCTCGTGGTCGAACCAAAGATCGAGCCTAAAGCTGAGGAAACCTCGGAGACGGCCGCGCCCAACACGTGAACGCGCCGCAACACAAGTCCAAACACAACCGCGTAAACAAAGGAACCAGGTATGCCGCAGTTTGATTACGATTTTGACCCCGTGTCCCGCATCACCGTCGGCGCCGTTGGCCAACCGGGCCAGCGTGAGTTTTACTTGCAGGCGCGCACCGGGCTGCGCTTGGTGACATTGAAAATTGAAAAACAGCAGGTGCAGGCGCTTGCGATCGGCATTTCACAGCTGCTCGAACAGTTGGGCGATGTGCTACCTCAACTGCGCACCGATCTCGTCAATATCAACAATCCGCGGATGGCATTGGAGGAACCAATCTACCCCGCGTTTGTGATCGGGCAGATTGGGCTGGGCTATGACGAGGAACGCCAGCTGGTGATCATCATTGCACAAGAATTTGTGGTGGAGGACCCTGAGGTCAGCAATCCCTCGGCCCTGGCGCGCTTCGTGGCGGGGCGGGAAATGATGCGAGATTTTAGCGAGTATGCCCTGGCTTTGGTGGCGGCCGGTCGCCCTACCTGTCCGTTATGCGGCCAGCCGATTGACCCACGCGGCCATTTTTGCCCTCCGAGTAATGGACACAGTACGTCGCTGCTTCAATAAGCGCACAGCACGCGCGCAGCAAGCGCGCAGCGGCTGTGGTCTCGTCGTGTGCCCTGAGGTTCCGATGAAGGCCCAGGTGCTGCAAGTCCCGTTCAACCATCGTGCAACAAGATGAAGGTGGTAAATCACTACGTCGCCTTGAGACGCTTATCGTATCTGGCAGAGGAGGATTCATGGCAACATCGGCAATGAGAATGAACCGGCCGGCTTTGGCTGCAGACGCCGGCCTGTGGCTGCGGAGCCAGCGCTGGGACCTGACATTCATCACCCTCAGCGTGGTGTTGGTTCCCTTCCCGTACCTGGC
>CAZEPA010000300.1:0-3717 GCA_964513955.1 uncultured Anaerolineae bacterium
GGGTAGGCGTCCACGTCGGAGTTGGGGTCGGCGTTGAAGCAGCGCCTGACGTCGGTGTGGCCGTAGGGGATGGAGGCGCCTGGCGCCTCATGATTGCCGGCAGCATCGCGTAGCGCAGCGCCGACTGCGACGTTGGCGTGAAGGTTGGCGTCCAGGTGCGGGTTGATGTTGGAGTCGGCGTCCTGGTGGGGGTTGGGGTCGGCGTCCTGTCTTGGGTCGGTGTGGGCGTTGGCGTTCTTGTAGGCGTTGGCGTATTTGTGGGCGCGCACGGGACCCATTGACTGGGTGTGTAGCCGGCATCGTTGGTGAGCAGCACCATGTCCAAACGGCTGTAGGCTTCGCGCACGCCCATGATCAGCGTATGCAAACCGGCCGCCAGATTGAACGGTGTGACATCCTGCCCGTCCAAGCCGACCACGTCCCAGCCCCACGCCCACTGGCCATTGAACTGTGGGATTTCATACTGCGCGCCAGCCGCGCCATCGAAACCAACCAAAAACGAGTTTTGGGTGTAGCTCAACCCCATGGCGCGCGCCCACAGATAGTACGTGCCGCTGGTGGGAACACTGATCTGAAAAGCCGCAGAGCCGCCGGACCAGCCCGACGGATAGGAGACGTACTGACAGGCCGAGGCGCCGTCATCGCTGCCCAGACTAATCGGCTGCGTCAGTGTCCCATTCTCTGCTTCGCTGTACCACACAAAGCGAGTCACGGTCGGTGTCGGGGTTGGGGTGCGCGTAGGTGTTGGCGTGCGCGTGGGAGTAGAAGTTGGGCCGCCACGGCTGCCACTCAGACGGAAGAGCAGGTCGGGAACCGTGCCGACGCCACAGGTGGCTACACGCGCACCCCAGTTCGTGCAGGAAGCGCCAAAACCGCCGCCGGGGTTGCGCCAGGCCGAGACGCTGTTCGACTGCACGGTGCGCTCGGTCCAACCCCACTGACCGCCGGTAGCGAGGTCCATGCGCGCTTGCACAGAAATCCAGTAAGTGCCGGATGTGAGAAGGGCCGGCGTGTTCAGGGCAATGATAAAGCTGCCAGTTGAATCGCCGGGTACGAGACCAGGTGCGCTGTAAATTAGGGATCCAGGCAGGCCGCTGGCATCGCGGTAAAAAAAGACATTGACCGCCGCTGCCGGGCCGTTGCCGTTCCAATAGGCGCCGGGCACGTAGATCTCATTGATGTTCCAGGCGCCATCCGCTGTTGGAATCACGAAGTCGTCGGCTGCCTGATTGTCATACGTGTCGTAGGTTGCCTCAAAGTCTTGTGAGGAAATTGAGTTGCTACCCGCGTTATCGGTCTGGTCGTAAAGAACGATGTGGGCACCATTATAAGGCACAAGCGAAGGAGTGTCTTCGATACTCTCCCAAGCTGTGATGGGGGGTGGGGGAACAGTAACAGCCGCCGTGTGCGTTACCCGGAACGTGAGCCACACCACAACCAGAATCAGAATGACCATGAACGTCAAAAACTTGCGCATAAGATACCTCACGGGATCGGAGTATTCGTCGGCGGCGCCTCGGTCGGGTCCGGAATCGGCGTGTTGGTCGGCGGCAGGGGCGTGTCTGTCGGCGGCGGAGGCGGCGTGTCGGTCGGCGGCACGGGGGTAGCCGTGTCTGGCGGCACAGGCGTGGCGGTCGGCGGTACGGGTGTGGCCGTTGGCGGTACGGGTGTGGCCGTTGGCGGCGCAGATGTCCGTGTGGGCGTTGCGGTGACGCGAATCGCCGTAGGCGTCACCGTCGCGCTGGGCGTAGGCGTCCGGGTTGGCGTCGCCGTGGGCGTGACCGTGGCTGCCATGGTGACGGTCGGCGTCGCCGAGGGCGTCCGCGTCGGCGTGGCGCTGGCCAACGCCGTGGCCGTTGGCGTGGCGGTGAGCACCGGGATGGGGGAGGCCGTGAGCACGGGCGCCGTGGACGTGGGGGGAATGGGCGTGGCTGTCGCAACGATCACGGGAGCTGTGGTTGGCGTGGGCGTGACGGCGGCTGACCGTGGTCGCGTCAGCGCCAGGCCCCCCACGCCCAAAATAACGACGCCAACCAACACGCCCAGGATGGGCAGCACAGGCAGGCCGCGGCGCGGTGTCGCTGCCGCTGTCGCGGCGGCGACGTCTGACGTCACCGCGGAGACCGGACGCGCGCCCGTTGAAATCGGCGCGGGTCTCGTGACTTGCGTGGCGTCCTGGCTCACGAGCAGTGGCGCTGGCCCGAGCGTTTGTGTGGCGGGCTGATCGGCTGGCGTGGGCGCGCTGCGCGGGGCAGGCGGCGGGGGTGCAGGCGCGCCGCCCGGCTGACTGCTGCGGGTCGAGGCGCCCGGCGCGGGCGACTTACCCGCGCCGGGCCGGGGACTTGGCGACGCCGGCGCCGCACCAGGCTGCGGCTTGGGCGACGCGGGTAAGACCGCGGCCTTCAGCCCCGGCGGCATCTTGCCCGTGGCAGCAAGATCGAAGTCAGCCATCAAGTGCGCGCCATCCTGATAGCGGTCCTCGGGCCGCTTCGCCATGGCCTTGAGCACGACCGCTTCGACCGACTTGGGCAGTTCGGGGCGCAACGAGCGCAGCGGCGGCGGCGGCTCATGCACGTGCGCATAGGCCGTGGCCATGGACGTCGAGCGCACAAAGGGCACCTGGCCGGTCAACATGCGGTAGATGACCACGCCCAGCGAATAGATGTCTGTGCGTCCATCCACCGCACTGCCCAGGGCTTGTTCAGGCGCCATGTACTCCGGCGTGCCCACGACCATGCCGCTGCGCGTCAGCTTGCTGCCCTCGCCCGCGCGCACGAGGCCAAAGTCCATCAGCGTAGCGCGGCCGTCCGGTCCAATCATGATGTTGGAGGGCTTGATGTCCCGGTGCACAATGCCTGCGGCGTGGGCATAATCGAGCGCGTCGGCGATTTGGCGCACGACCTGGGCCGTCATGGGAATCGGCATCGGCCCACGGTTGGACAGCCACTGATCGAGCGTCACGCCATTCAGATACTGCATGACGATGTAGTACCACGACCCTTGCTGGCCGACATCGTGGATGGTCACAACGCCCGCATGGTGCAGTCCCGCGGCCGTGATCGCCTCCTGGCGGAAGCGGTCTACAAACTGCTGGTCATAGGTGTACTCCATGGGCAGCACCTTGATCGCCACCGGGCGGCGCAGCATCACATCAAAGCCGCGATAGACCACGCCCATGCCGCCGCGACCGATTTCGGCCTGGATCTCATATTTGCCGCCGAGGGTGGTACCGAGCAAGGTGTCCACGTGTTTTTCCCAATGCTGAATGATGAATGCTGAATGATGAATGTCATTCAGTGAACATGTTGAATTCGAAATGCTGAAAGCCGAAGAGATATCCTTCAGGCAACGCTGTTATGAGAGTCATCGGCAGGCACAGGTTTTGATTTACTCGGTTGTGAACTTGCCCTTTTCACACGCATCCGTTCTTTGGCGGTCTTGGCAGAAGCGGCAAAAATTGCCATCAGTTCATCGGCTTCCGTGAGCAAATCAGCGAGTCGGTTTGCAGGCATAATCTCAGCCTCAACCAAGAGCTCAATCCAATAAATGGTTTCTTCCAGTTCCTGCATTCCGCCTTCGAGTTTGCTCACGAACTCGGCCGCTGATCGGCCGCGGATAGCTTCCCGGTAGTGGGGGGCGCCCGGCGGGGCCCATCTAAAAAAATGGCCACCCAACCGGCGGGGCCCCCCGGGGATTGGAGGCGCGGGGGAGTGGACA
>CAZEPA010000300.1:3727-5849 GCA_964513955.1 uncultured Anaerolineae bacterium
CTTCCCGGTAGTGCGCGCCGACGGAGGGTCCACTTCTCAACAGTTGCCCTCCGATCGTGCGCGCCACCGGTGTATTTGGCAGCGAGGTGAAGAGACGAATCACACGCAGCGCAAACGCCTTCGTCCGCTTACGCAAGTCGTACTTGTCCTGCTGATACATGGCCCCGCACCTCGTTCAGCATTCCGAGTGCAATGTTCGTATCGCGCCTTTAGATATCGCCGCACGCCCCAATCAGCCTTCCGCGTTCCTCGTTCAGCATTTCCTTCTACGTGAGCTGCTTAAACACCATCTCTACTTCGCCAAAGCGCACGACATCGCCGTCGCTCAATGGGCGGGGCTGCTCAACTTTTTGGCCGTTGACGAAGGTGCCGTTGGCGCTGCCCAGGTCGAAAAGCATGAACTGATCATCCTGCAAGCGGATGCGCGCGTGTTGGCGCGAGACGGTGGCATCCGCAATGACCACGGCGTTGGTCTGCGTGCGGCCAATGTCGGTTTCGGCGCGCAGATCATGGCGTTTGGACGGGTCGCGGCGTTCGATCAGGAGCGCAGCATGTTTAGGCTTCGGGGTGCGATCCAAAATCATGGTGCTGCCGGCAGCCGCGCCGCCCGCGGGCTTGGGCGGTTGAGGAATGCCCGCGAACACAGGAGGCGGGGCATAGCCCGGTGTGGCCCCTGGACCGACCGTCGGCGCGGACGTCGCGGGAGCGCCGGGGCCAACGGTCGCCGCACTAGTGCCCGCGCCGCCAGGCCCCACCGTGGGCGCACCGCCGCTGAAACCGCCGGCGCCGGTGACGGCCCCCATGCCCCCGGAGACTGGCGCGACCGGTTGGGCCTGCCAATCACCGCCGCCGGCATCCAGGCTGTAATCGGGCGCGGCCTCAACCGGGGCGTTACGCCGGCGCAGCCAAACAAATAGCAGAACCAACAGCGCGATGAGGAGCAGCGCCGCGACCCCAATCAGCGCGGCGGGCAGGGGATTATCCTGAACAAAAGTGATCAAATCATCAATCACGTTCCCTCCAGAAGCGGGTGTGGCTGTGGCGGCGGGGGTGACGCCTGGGGTGAGGGTCGCAGGCGCCGCGGACGGCGCGGGTGCTGCGCCCGTGGGCGCCGCGGCCTGGCCGAGTTGGAACTTCTTTTCGGCAAAGCCCTGCACCCGCGGCGCCCGCACGCTGATCAGCAGACTGTGTGGGTTGCCATCCAGCGCCAGGCGCGACTGATAGCTGAGCTTATACTCCAGCTTCATCTGATCGAGCACCTGTTGAAAAAGCGACGTAAACTCTTCGGGTGCGGGCGCCTTACGGTATTCGCCGCCGGTGCGCACCGCCAGACGCTCCAGGAACGTCTCGTCCACCGTGTTGGTGCTGAGGCTGATCGGGAAGACCGGAATTTGATTACGATTAGCCTCATTGATCACATCATCAGCCTGGAATTTACTAACCTTATCTATGCCGTCGGTGATGACAATAATGGCGCGTTGCCCGGATTGTTCCGACGTAATTTTGATTACCCGGTAGAGCGCGTCAAAGAGCGGCGTCGAGCGGTTGCCCTCCACACTCAAGAAATTGACGACATTCAGAATTTTGTTCTTATCGTTGCCAAAAGCTACTTCAACCGACTCGTCCAGCGTCAGATCCGTGGGCGAAACCGGACGGTTGATGCCGAAGAACGCCGCGCGG
This sequence comes from uncultured Anaerolineae bacterium, assembly GCA_964513955.1. GTDB lineage: Bacteria > Chloroflexota > Anaerolineae > SSC4 > Amarolineaceae > Amarolinea. Next base: position 5,408 of record CAZEPA010000300.1, read on the forward strand.
TCGGGGTCATTCGCCTTGTCCAGCAGAGCGTCGAGCAGGTTGGCCGATGCGGTCTTGGCTTCATCCAGCGGCTTGCCCTTCATACTGCCGCTCAGGTCCACCACCAGGGCGATGGCGGTGACTGCTTCTGGATTGATTTGGGTTGCAATCTGCTGCGGTGGAAACGACGTGCGCCCATCCTCGACCAATTCGAACTGACCGGCCTCTAGGTTAGGAATCGGCACCCCGTTGGCATCCTGGACCGAGAGCAGCACGGACATGGCCGGGTGAGCGGCCGTGTCAATGGCATTAATCGTGATACGGCCGGCGCCCTGGGCGCTGACAGCCACCGCTAAGAGCCACGTCAACACCGTTCCGAGGGTCAAAGCCCTCACACCCTTGCGCATACTTCCTCCTCTCCCAGATGTTGCCCGAAGACAGCCTACTTGTCAATTCGGTCTCC
>CAZEPA010000301.1:0-5848 GCA_964513955.1 uncultured Anaerolineae bacterium
GCTGCCCACAGGCATCGCCAAATCTGCGTGCGCAGCCAGCGTTGATCTGCGTCCTGTCTATCTCTGTGCGCGCCTACATCCCGCAAAAACCAAGCGAGCCAGTCTCCTGACCGGCTCGCTTGGTTCTTTTTGCGCTCAGGCGCTTACGCCTCGTCGTTTAGCTCAAGACCATCGGTGGGCGCCGGTGGTTCGGCGGCCGGCGTCTTGCGTTTGCGCGGCGCGGGCTCGCGCTTAGGGGCAGCCTTGCGCGTGGAGGAGCGTTTCGGCGCCTCGGCCGCGGCCGGCGGTGGAACAACGACTGGCTCCGGGGCCATGGCGGCCGGTTCTGCGGGGGCCGTGATGGGCGCCGCAGCGCTCGCGTCCGTTTCTGGCGTGGGTAGGACGGCTGGCGCTGGCGTTTCTACCCTGACTGGCTCTGCGGCCTCAGCCGGCGCGGGTTCAGGCGCGGCGGGCGTCAGGCCCAGGCGTTGCTTGCGCTCGCCCAGGCTCTCCTCGCCATGCTCAATCGGCACATCGGGCGTCGGCGGTTGCAGTTCGGCGTTGCGCGCTTCGATTTCCTGGATCGCTTTGATGACGGCCATAGCGACCGTGCCGCGGCCGGTATCATGCCAATCCTCTGCCAGCGGCCGCAGCAGGTGGATCACTTTGGCATGACCGATCTGACCCAGTCCTTGCGCGGCCAGTTGGCGCACTTCCCCGTCCTTGTCGGTCAGCGCCTCGGATAGCGCCTCCACCGCCAGTGGATCCGGCCCCAGCTTGCCCAATGACCATGTGGCCGCACGCCGCACCAGGCGGAACTCATCGCGCCGCCGCAGCGCCGCAATCAACGGGGCTACCGCCAGCGGCGATCCGACGCGACCCAATGCTTGCGCGGCCACCTGGCGTACGCCTGGGATAGGGTCCTTCAAGGCGGCCATGAGTGCTTGAATGACCTCTGCATCCTGCGCCTGGGCCAACCGTCCCAGCGCGGCGCAGGCGCTGGCCCGTACGCCCGGGTCATCGTGCTGGGTCAACTCGACCAGGCGCGGAATGGCGGTGACCTCGCCCAGCTCGGCCAATGATTCGGCGGCCGCGGCCAGGCCGACGGGACTTTCGCCAGCCAGGGTCTGCTGTAAGATTCCGATTGCGGCTTGACCGCCCACATCTTTCAAGGTCATCGCTGCCTCCCATCGGACAAACGGTTCTGCATCGAGCAATAAATCGCCGAGGGTCGCCAGATCGCGGCCGCTGAGCGGGACGCCGCGCAGCGCGGCCGCCGCCTGCCAGCGTTGGTGGGGTGATGCACTCGCCAGCGCCATGCGTTGTTGGCGCAGCCAGGCGCGCGCTTCCGGCTGCCATTGAAACTGAACGTGGCGCAGGCCGCGCAGCACCTTTTCCTGCCAGCCTTGCAGACGCCGGGCCAGGCGCTGCCAGGCGCTGCTTGCCTGGCGTGATATTGGAATGGTCGCAGTCGTGTTCACGCTGGTTGACCTACAGAGACAATCATCATCGGGTGCGTAGTATACACGCAACCGCCGTTGCTGCAAAGAAACCCTTGGCGCGGGCGGCAGTTCCCGATATGTACTGCGCCATCGCTGACAAGCGACCTTAACCTATAACCTGCTCATGGTGAAAATTTGCCTCTTGACAAAGCGGAGCGCGTCTGTTATAAACAGCACATCAACCCGTCTCCCGGCTTGTGCGGCCGCCCAGGCTGTGTAAGCTGAAAGTGAGAGTCCACTCCCGCTTGAGACATCCTTGTGGCAGTCAGGAAATCTCCCTGATCCGTTCCGTTCGCTGCATGAAAGGAGTCTGTTGTCATGACCCGTTGGCGTTCCTCATCATGGCATCTCTCTTCACAGAACCTTCGTATCCCGCGGCTGGCGGCGGATCACCTGGGCTCGACGAGGAGACGGGGGTGCGCATCGCCGAGTTACGCTACAAGCCCCTTCGACAGGCTCAGGGCAGGTCCTGGGGCGAGAGTCGCTACAGCTTCGGTGCGACGCCGACGGCTCGACTGAGCTCACGCCGAAGGCTCAGGGCAGGCTTCACCGGGCAGCGTGAGGAAGCGGGCATCGGATTGTATTCCCATGCGCTGGTCAGAGGCTTTACGGCCCTAAACACGCCGATTCACCCGCAAGATAGCGAAGCTATTGAGTCACACGACTCTGTGCTATAATGGCGATTGTCTCCTGAAGCCTGTGACTGTGAAGGTGGTCTGGTTTCCAATGAATCGCACAGACCGGCTCTTAGCGATCGTGCTTGAACTGCAGGGCAAAGGCATGCAGCGCGCTGAGGACCTGGCGGCTACCTTTGAGGTGAGCAAGCGCACCATTTACCGCGACATCGAAGCGCTCAACGAGACGGGCGTCCCGGTCGTCTCCTCACCGGGGCATGGCTATTCCCTGGTCGAAGGCTATTTTCTGCCCCCACTCAGCTTCACCAGCGACGAGGCGATTCTGCTGCTCCTGGGCAGCGACGTTATGGCGGGCAGCTTCGATGCTGAATACCGAGCTGCCGCGCAGTCAGCGGGACGCAAGATCGCCGGCGTCCTGCCGGAGCCGCGGCGCGCCGAAGTGCGTACACTGCGCGAGAGCATCCACTTCATCGCGGAGGAGCCTGCACAGGCCAGCCCGACGACTGAACTGCTGGCGTCTCTACGCCGCGCGATCATCAAACGCCAGACCATTCGTTTCCGTTATACGGCCCGCCAGGGCGCGATCGGCATTGAGAGCAGCCGTAAGGCTGATCCGCACGCGCTCGTTCACGTGGGCGGCGTCTGGTACCTCGTCGCTTACTGCCACCTGCGCCAGCGCATGAGGAATTTCCGGCTCGATCGCATCGAGCGCCTCGTGCTGCTGAACCACACCTTCGAGCGTCGGCCTGGGCTGAGCGCGCAGCCGTCGCCTGACAGCAGCCGTCATCTACTCGTGCGCGTGCTGTTTGACCAAAACGTCGCGCGCTGGGTGCGCGAAACCCCGTCGTTCTTCTCCGTGGCTGAAGAGGAGCGGCCCGATGGGCTGCTGGTCACGCTGCGCGTACGCCGGGAGGATGACATCACCCAATGGCTCTTGAGCTGGGGTGCGCATGTCCAGGTGCTTGAGCCTGACTCCCTGCGGGCAAGGCTGGCTGCTGAAGCCGAAGGCATGTGGCGCAATTTCCAAATGTCATGAACGCTACTGACATAGGGTTGTCACACGGACTGCTTATACTCTGCTTGTCAGTGAAAGCATCGCTCAGTCAGACAACCATGTGGAGGTAAACCATGACTCGCTTGCCTTTGGACTTTATCGTTTTCTACGTGTCGGATCTCGCTGCCTCAGTGGCGTATTTTACCGACAAGCTGGGCTTCACCACATTGCCGGTGGAGGTAAATGACTCGCCGACTTTTCGTGGCCTCAGCAACGGCGAAGAGGGGCTTGGCATCGGCTTGATGCAGGTCACCGAAGCCTATCAGCCGCAGCCGGGCACCGTGGAACTCTACTTCAAGACGCCGGATCTGGCCGCGTTCCATGCCGCTTTGACCAGCCACGGGGTCGAGGCGACTCCGATCATGCACTTGCCGTTTGGCTCGATCTTCACCGTCCATTCGCCCGACGGCGCCCCGCTGACGCTAATCGGAAAGGATTGATTCCGGCCTCAGCCGACCAGCGCGCTGCTGCGAGGTGTAGGTCCGTCTTTCGGGGCTGATCTGCACCGCGCAGCGTTTGATCCCTAGCAACCCTGGCGGTCGGTTGTGCGGAAGTGACCAGCCTGTGGCGGTGAGAAGCGTCATGGAGCATGATCGCCTGTGCGCCGCAGCCGCAAATCCGCTGATCATGCTTGCCGCTCAGGGCGACCAATGCTACAATGCTGCCAACATGGAACAACGGCGGCGCTCTGTGCCGCCCAGCCACGCCCAACCGCGGAGATTTTTATGGCAACAACGGCTGCTCCACGCATGTCAAAAGCGCTGTACGCGCCCAGTCGCCCTGAGCTGATGCGCGGCATGCGGCGTTGGATCGGCATTGACCTCGCGCACCTTTCGATTTCGCGGCCAAAGCACCGCCTGGAAAGCATGTTCCCCCGCCTGACCGTGCGCATGGTAAGCGAGCCGGAAGAGCTGGCCGCGACCTTGGGTCTCTTCATCGGCCTGGAAGCGCCGACGCGCGAGATGGAGGCGGCCAAGCAGTCGCGCGCCGAAGAGGCGTGGGCGGTGAAACAGCCGAGACTGGTCGGGCTGACCGATGTCTAGCACCGACGCTTCTGTTCAACGGTCGCCGCTGCTGGGCTATGACCCCGTCATTTTTCCGTCCACGCCGCTGCGCGTGGTGATTATTGCCGATGACCCCCTGGCCCGCGCCGGCCTGGCAGCTTTGCTGGCCGGCGAACCAGGCTGTCAGGTGATCGGGCAGACCCCGGCCGATGCTGATCTGGCGGCCACGCTGGACGTGTATCGCCCGGATGCCGTGCTGTGGGACCTCGGTTGGGATCCGCAGCGCGTGACGGCGGCAGGCGGCAAGTCGGCCCTGGATCGCCTGGCCGAGCTGGAACGGCCTGAGCTGGCCCTTGTGGCCCTGGCGCCCGATCCGACACACGCATTGGCCGTGTGGGCTGCCGGGGTGCGCGGCTTGCTCTTGCGCGACGCCACCTCAGACATGATGATTGCGGCGTTGTCCGCGGCCGTGGCGCGCCTGGCGGTGCTGGACCCGGCCCTGGCCCCGGCGCTCATCGTGCCCGCCGAACGCCCAACGGCCGCCCTGCTGGATACCTTGACCCCGCGCGAGCTGGACGTGCTGCACCGCCTGGCCGAGGGCTTGTCCAATAAGGAAATTGCCCGCCAGCTCCTCATCAGCGAACACACCGTCAAATTCCACATCAACGCCATCCTGGGCAAACTGGGCGCGCAGAGCCGCACAGAGGCCGTCGTACGCGCCACGCGCCTCGGTCTGGTTGCCCTCTAATCTCAAGCACGAGCATCCACCTAACCTTTTTTCCAGGTCTCAGCCTCATCAAGCGGCGGAAGTCTGCGCGCGCGGGCTGCGCGATACTGGCCCTGTTTGGTTGGTCATGAAGATATACACAGGAGAGTATCAGATGGCTTCAGTTTTACAGGATTTTTCGAACGCCTTGGCGCTCACCGTGGAGCAGGCCGGACCGGCCGTCGTGCGGGTGGAAGCGCGCCGGCGCTTGCCGGCGACTGGCATCGTTTGGTCGGCCGCGGGCGTAATCGTTACCGCGCATCATGTGGTTGAGCAGGATGACAATATCGGCATCGGCCTGCATGACGGACGCACGCTATCCGCGCGCCTGCTGGGCCGTGACCCCACGACCGATGTGGCGGTGCTGCAGGCGCAGCTTGGCAATGGGCAGTCGCCCCTGGTCGCGCCGACCTGGGCCGATCCAGCGAACCTGCGCGTGGGACACCTGGCGTTGGCCCTGGGGCGTCCTGGTCAGCGTGTGCTAGCCACCTTCGGCATCGTCAGCGCCCTGGGCGAGAGCTGGCGCACCCCGGCCGGCGGTGAGGTAGATCATTACTTGCAGAGTGACGTCGCGATGTATCCAGGCTTTTCTGGCGGCCCCCTGGTGGATGCAGCCGGCCAGATCATCGGCCTCAACACGTCGGCCATGCTGCGCAGCATCAGTCTGACCATTCCCGCGCCGACGCTGCGCCGCGTGGTGGAAACGATCCTCTCGCACGGCCGCGTGCGCCGCGGCTACCTGGGCGTCAGCGCGCAGGCCGCGCGTTTGCCGGCCCTGCTGGCGCAGCAGTTGAACCAGGAAACTGGCCTGCTGCTGGGCTCGGTGGAAGCCGACGGCCCGGCCGACAAGGCTGGCCTCTTCATGGGCGACACGATCATCAGCCTGGATGAACAGCCCGTGCGCCATC
>CAZEPA010000302.1:0-5841 GCA_964513955.1 uncultured Anaerolineae bacterium
CCCTGGAAGAAGCGGGTCTGGCTGCAATCTCGCGCCTGCCGTTTTCGATCAAGATCCTGCTCGAAGCCGCGCTGCGCAACTGGGACGAGTTCCTGGTGACGGAGAAGGACATCATCAATCTGGCGACCTGGAATCCGCAGGCCCCGGCGCAGGTTGAGATTCCCTTCATGACCGGGCGCGTCATCATGCAGGACTTCACCGGCGTGCCGGCCGTGGTGGACCTGGCCGCGCTGCGCGCGGCGATGGCGCGGCTGGGCGGCGACGCAGAGCGCATCAACCCGCTGATCCCGGCCGACCTGGTGATTGACCATTCGGTGCAGGTGGACAGTTTTGCCACCAGCAACGCGCTGCTCTTCAACGCCGAACGGGAGTTCGAGCGCAACCGCGAGCGTTACGAATTCCTGCGCTGGGGCCAGCAGTCCTTCAGCAATTTCCGCGTTGTGCCGCCGGCCACTGGCATCGTGCACCAGGTCAACCTGGAGTACCTGGCTTCCGTCGTGCGTACAGAGACCACGACGCAAGGTGACATCGTCGCCTTCCCCGATACCCTCGTGGGCACCGACTCGCACACCACCATGATCAACGGCCTGGGCGTGCTCGGTTGGGGCGTCGGCGGCATCGAAGCCGAGGCCGCGATGCTCGGCCAGCCGATGTACATGCTGATGCCTGACGTGATTGGCGTCAAGATCACTGGCCGCCTGCCGCAGGGCGCCACCGCCACCGACCTGGCCTTACGCGTGACGCAGCTCCTGCGCGCCAAGGGGGTTGTCGGCAAGTTCGTCGAGTTCTACGGCGACGGCGTGGGTCGCATGAGCCTGGCCGACCGCGCGACGATTGCCAACATGGCGCCCGAATATGGCGCGACCATGGGCTTCTTCCCGGTGGATGCGGAGACCCTGCGGTACCTGCGCGGCACCGGGCGCAGCGCCGAGCTGGCAGACCTGGTCGAGCGTTACTGCCGCGCCCAGGGTCTCTTCCGCACCGACGGCATGGCCGAGCCGCAGTTCACCGACACCGTGACGTTGGATATGGCGACGATTGAGCCGAGCCTGGCCGGGCCGAAGCGGCCGCAGGACCGCGTGGCCCTGGGCGAGGTCAAGCAGTCGTTCGCCGCGGCCCTGACCGCGCCGATTGCCCAGCGCGGCTTTGCTCTCAGCCCGGCGTCTACCAGCGCCGCGGCCGCCGTCAGCTACGAGCACGAGACGCTGGATCTGCATCACGGCTCCGTGGTGATCGCGGCGATCACGAGCTGCACCAACACCTCCAACCCGTCGGTCATGATCGGCGCAGGGCTGGTCGCGAAGAAGGCCGTCGAGCGCGGCCTGCGCGTCGCACCCTACGTCAAAACCAGTCTGGCGCCCGGCTCGCGTGTCGTCACTGATTACCTGACCGAGGCCGGCCTGACGCCGTACCTGGAGGCGCTGGGCTTTCACACCGTGGGCTATGGCTGCACCACCTGCATCGGCAACAGCGGCCCGGTGCCGGACGTGGTGGCCGACGCGATCAAAGAAGAGAACCTGGTCGCTGCGGCCGTGTTGAGCGGCAACCGCAACTTCGAGGGACGCATCAACCCGTCGGTGCGCGCCAACTACCTGGCCTCGCCGCCGCTGGTGGTGGCGTTTGCACTGGCTGGCACGATGAACGTGGACCTGGCGACCGAACCGGTCGGAACCGACCGCAACGGCAACCCGGTCTATCTGCACGAAATCTGGCCAAGCCAGGAAGAAGTGCAAACCACCGTCGCTGCGGCGCTCAAGCCAGAGATGTACGCGAAGCAGTATGGCAACGTTTTCGGCGCCAACGAAGCCTGGAACGCGATCAAGATCCCCGAAGGCAAGCTGTACGCCTGGGATCCCAGCTCCACCTACATCCAGGAGCCGACCTTCTTCGAGGCCCTGTCGCCTGAACCCACGGCCATGCGGAACATTCTTGGGGCGCGCGTGCTGGCCCTCGTGGGCGATTCCGTGACCACCGACCACATTTCGCCCGCGGGCAACATCGCCAAGAACAGCCCGGCCGGGCGCTATCTGATGTCGCTGGGCGTGCAGCCCATAGATTTCAATTCTTACGGCGCGCGCCGCGGCAATCACGAAGTCATGATGCGCGGCACTTTTGCCAATATCCGTCTCAAGAACCTGATGCTCAACGGCGTCGAGGGAGGCTACGCGCTCTATTTACCGACCGGCGAACAGATGAGCATCTACGACGCGGCCATGCAATACAAAGCGGACGGCGCGCCGCTGGTCATCCTGACTGGCAAAGAGTACGGCACGGGCAGCTCGCGTGACTGGGCGGCCAAAGGCACGATGCTCCTGGGCGTCAAGGCGGTGATTGCCGAGAGCTTCGAACGCATTCATCGCAGCAACCTGGTGGGCATGGGCGTCTTGCCGCTGCAGTTCCTGCCAGGCGAGAGCGCGCAGACCCTGGGGTTGAATGGCCAGGAGCTCTTTGACATCACCGGCATTGATGACGCCATGCAGGCCGGGCAGACGATGAAGGTGCGCGCTACGCGTCCCGACGGCACGCAGGTGCAGTTCCAGGCCCTGTCGCGCATTGACACGCCAGTCGAGGTGGAATACTACCGCCATGGGGGGATCTTGCAGTTCGTCTTGCGCAAGATGCTGAAGGGATAAGCGGCTCGTCATTTGGCCGTATTCAGGTTGCGTGCCGCGCGCGGTGATCGAGATCAAGCGGCTGCACTCAGCGCCAGGGATGGGCGCAGGCAGGAGATAAGGCTGACATGGTGGGCGCAACCGACGCCCTCCGCACCGCTCACCGAGGGATGCGGGCTTCAGCGGCCGCAAAAAGGCCTGCGTGGAGGTTATCCAGGGGTCTCTGGACAGACATGCGGCCTTTGAGTCTGCGCAGGAAGACGGATAGCCAGGGTCAACTCCGGACGAATTTCGGGCAGCTATACGGTTGTTTGTGACCGCATAGCTGCCCGACGTCGTCTAACGGTATGAAGTTGGAAAAATGTCAAGTGGGTGGGACCAATGTTATGCAAGATGTAGAACAAACTAGCCAAATTATGTTTTATGGCACGTCCTGGTGCGGCGACTGTTGGCGGGCCTCCAAGATATTTGAGCGCCTGAAGGTGCCATATCAGTACGTAGATATTGATCGGGATGAGGATGCGTCCGACCTGGTCCAGCAGATCAACCGCGGCTACCGCAGCGTCCCCACGATCGTGTTTCCCGATGGTGAGGTCATGGTCGAACCGCCCAATCTCCATCTGCTGCGCAAGCTCAATCAGTTCATCGCCGATCGTTGATCCGCCACGCACAGACATCCGCAGTCCAAGCGACTGCGGATGTCTGTTTGATAATCCCCTGGCCGCCAGGCGCCCCAGGCGGCGATCTGCCAATCGGCCTCTACCGGGACGCGCGCAGGCGGTTCTCAAGCAGAGAGACAATCTCGCGCCGGCCGCGCGCCTTGGCCATCTCTAGCGGCGTCTCCCCATGCTGCGAGCGCAGCGAAAGATCAGCCCCGGCCTCGATCAGCAGCCGGGCCACATCCACGTTGTTCTGCCAGATGGCGTCGTGCAGCGCGGTGTACCCGTTGTAAGGCCCTTGTTTGTTGATGTCAATGCCGGCCCGCACCAACAGGCGCGCCGCTTCTGTGCGACCCGCATACGCCGCCGCGTGCAAGGCCGTCGCCTTCATTCCCGGATCCACCGCCGCCACATCCGCGCCGGCCTGTAGCAGCAGCTCGACAATTCCTGTGTGACCCAGGTACGCGGCCTGGATCAGCGGCGGGTCGCCGTTGGCGTCCAGCTCGTTGACATCCGCGCCCTGGCTGATCAGCCGCGCGACGGCCGCGGCATCATTTTTCTTCACCGCGCTCATCAGCGCGGCAGACGTGGTTTTCATGGATCATCCTCCGTGGTTTCATTGGTCTTGCAGATTGTACATCGCCTGCTGCCCTGTGGCAAGGCAACACCTTCGTGTCCTTCGTGCTCTCGTCTTGGTTGACATGCCTGATTGTGGTAGAATCAGCCCTGCAGGCAGTGAATCGTTTGCTGACCGAGTCGTCAAAAAGGAGCGGCACGATGACCGAGCAGACCCAGGTTGGATCAGGGCCAGCCATTCTCGTCAGTGACACCGTGTTGGAGCAACTCCAGCGCGTGGCCGACACGCGGGGAATTGCCGCCAATGAATTGGCCGAACAAGCGATTCGCCATTTCTTGCGTGAGGAAAGGCGGCGGCTGTTGCAGCGAGAATCAGAAGCATTCCGCGCGTTGCATGAAGAACTTCTTGCCACCCATGCCGGCGAATTCGTCGCCATTTACGGTGGTCGGCTTGTTGACTACGATCGCGATCAGGAATCGCTGCTGCTGCGCGTGGACACGAACTATCCCACGGTTCCGGTCCTCATCAAACAAGTTCTCCCTGCTCCTCAGGAGACCTACTTGATTCGCTCACCTCGATTTGTCCATGCCTAACCTCATCTATACCTATGCCTACAGCCAGCAATACAACCCTTCCGCGCCTGTGATCGAGGTCGAAGTCACGGCGCCGGGAATGAGGCGCGCAACCGAGAAAATCGTTGCGCTGGTGGACTCCGGTTCGGATGGTACGATTATTCCCGTGGATCTCCTGGAACGGGTAAACGCCCGCTGCGTCGGCGATGCCCGGATGGTTGGTGTGGTTGGCGGAAGTTTCGTGGTAGATATCTACCTGGCGACGTTGATCATCGGCACACACACGATGTCAGCCGTGCGCGTGGTTGCTGCGATAGAGGGAGCCGAAGCCATTGTGGGACGCAACGTCTTGAATCGGCTGGTAGTAACCCTCGATGGATTGGCTGGAATGACCGAAGTCTCTGGCTGACGCCGACACCATTCAGCGTTCATCATTCCCATGGCTCGCCGGCTACCGTTGGATGATACTTGTAGCACAGCAATCGCCCAGGTTCTCCACAGCCGGTCCTGGGCTAACGCCACAGTTTGCCATCGGGCTGCCATCTACCGTAATCTTGCCACCGGAGGTTGTGATGTCTCACCGTTCAGTTTCCACGATGCACCGCTGCGGGCTGATTGCCATCACCCTATTCCTGTTGACTGCCTGCGCCAATCAGGCCGCGCCCACGGCCGCGCCGCTGGCGCTCAGCAGCGTGGCCGTGACGCAGACTGCGCCAGCCACTCAGGCAAACCAAACCCTGCCGGTGACGGCCACCTCGACACCGGAACCAACGCCGACCGCAACCTCAGCGCCCACGGCCACAGCACCGCCCCCATCTCCCACGCCGACTGCGACATTCACTCCTCCGCCGCCTGAGCCTCCTGTGGCGCCTACGGCGACGCCGGAGCAGCCACGGGTAGAGGTTGATTTTGACAATCCGAAAATAAGGATGTTTTATCTTAATCACCGGAACGGCAACAAAGAGATGTTACCGTTGGGGATACTTGACGTAAAGGATTATCCTAATGTGTCCGTCGTCAGTCAAGAGTCGGTCGACTATTCTCTGGTCCAACAGCTTTTGTCTGGGATTGTTGTGGCCAGACCCCATGTTGATGGTAGATTTTTAGTGATTCCTTTTGCGATTAGGATGGGTGGTGGAACAGTGTATTTGAATGTCCATTTGTCTGGCGGCAGGTTTGGTCGCACGCCCGTTCGACCTAATTTGGGAGCAGAAGGGTATTTTGCCGATACGCACGGCAATGTAACAAGTAGAGCTATTGGATACGACGATTTTGTTCGCGAGGCTGAAGACGGACTGCAATATGTCCTGGTGTATTACGGTGGGGATCCGGACGCAATGGGTGCTTTTTTAGATGCAAAGCTGAAAACTCGAGTTTAGACTAACAAGGCGGGCGGTCTGAGTTTTGCGCAGGCCGCCCAT
>CAZEPA010000303.1:0-5817 GCA_964513955.1 uncultured Anaerolineae bacterium
GGCCGCCAGGCAGCTTGACGGCAAGCGCGACGGTGAAGATAGCCACCAGGCCCAAGGGCACCATCACCTTCCAGGCGAGATTCATCATCTGATCAATCCGCAGGCGTGGGAAGGTGGCGCGCACCCACATGTTGAGGTACATCACAAAGACGACCTTGATGCCGAAATAAACGATGCCCAGCAGCGGAACCTGCTCCACAAAGGGGCCTTGCCAACCGCCCAGGAAGAGAGTGGTGGCAATGGAACTGAGGATGAAGGTGTTCAAGAAGAACGCCAGGTAGAACCAGGCGAACTTCATGCCGCTGTACTCGACGTTGTAGCCGGAGACGATTTCTGACTCGGCTTCAAGCAGGTCAAAAGGCGTGCGTTCGCCCTCGGCGAGGGCAGAAACGAAGTAGAGCATGAATGACAGGGGCATGATGAAGATGTACCAACCGAAGCCGGCCATCCCCCCCTGCACCAGGGCGATACCGTTCATGGACATGGTGCCCGCGACAATGACCACGCTCAGAATGGCGAGAATCATGGGCACTTCGTAGCTCAGCAGCTGCGCCACGACGCGAAATCCCCCGAGCAGCGCATATTTGTTGTTTGAACCCCACCCGGCCATCAAAACCGACATGATGGCAATGGAGCCTAAGGCCACGATATAGAGGGCGCCGATGTTCATGTCGGCGCCGACAAAACGGGGCGCGAGGGGAATGGCGCCAAAAAGCATGATCACGGCGAACACGGCCAGGATCGGCGCAATGTTGAACGTCACCTTATCGGCGGCGCTGGGCGTGATGTCCTCTTTGGTCAGCAGCTTCATGGCATCGGCGATGGTTTGAAGCAGGCCGAAGGGGCCAGCCCGGTTTGGCCCAAGGCGGTCTTGGATGCGACCTGCCACCTTGCGTTCCAGCCAGATCAAGCCCAAGACCAGGGTCAGCGCAAAGATCAGGATGACGGTGGCGCCGATCGCCAGGTTGATGAAGACAGCCAGACCTTGCGGCAGCCCCCAGCCAACCAGGACACCTTCCAGCCATTCACCGAGGCGAGACGGATCAAGAATAATGTCCATTATTGCCACTCCAAGGCATTCTTACGCCAGGCGTAGGCCAAGCCGCCCACCAGAATCACAATGAAGATCACCACCTCCAGCAGCGCCCATAGGTCAAGCCGTCCGTACGCTACGGCCCATGGGAAGAGGAAGACGGCTTCGATGTCGAAGATGACAAAAATCAAAGCAAAGAGATAGTATTGGGCCTTGAACTGAACCCAAGTATCACCCATCGTTTCGACGCCGCACTCATAGGTAGATTTCTTGATTGGATTTGGTTTCTTGGGGCGCAAGAGCCAGGCCACGAGTAAACCAACAATAGGGAAGCCAATACCGACGGCTGAGAGGATTCCGACAAACGCATAGGTTTCTAAATTCATAGGCGTCCTCACCAGGTTAACGGAGTGGGATTGACAAAGGCATTGGCTCCACCACAGTGTAGCAAACCAACCTGTAAGCCTTGTGACAATTGTCGCGATTATACCACAGGACTATCTAAATGAAAAGATTTCGATCATGCCTAGCGCGACCGAGGCGATGGGCGCGTTGCATCAAGCCAGCCGCGGCCGCAGCCAGGTCCCAGAGACCATCCAGCGGTCGGTATTGGGCTGATAACGCAGCTCGAACGTATCGCCCAAGGCGGTTTGCACAAGGACGCAGTGCCACGAGTCATTTTCGATGGTCTCAATCCAACGGCGGCCGGCGGCCGTCACCACGTGCATCTCACCCCGCCAGGCAAAGGCGCGCGGATGGACTTGCCCATCGGGCGTGCGCCACGCATCCACCGCGACGGCCGTCCAAGTGGCGGAAGGCCTGGCCGCGGCGCCTGGCTGGCGGTTTGCTTCATCACCTGAGCGGCTGTCCGCTGTCTCTGCTGCCATTGACTGGTTCTCCTCTGCCTCCTGCACTTGCTGCTCCAGGTAGCGCAGAATCAGCGCCAAGGCGGCATTTGCCGATAGGCGCTTGTTGCCGACGCGATCCTCTTGCCACACATGCCGCTCGGCCCATTCGGCCCCCGGCGCCGACAGATGAAGGTGCGCCAGGCCGACCGGCTTGTCTGGTGTGCCGCCGCCTGGCCCGGCGATGCCCGTGACCGAAACCGCAATGTCTGCGCCAAAGACCCGGCGCGCGCCGTGCGCCATTTGCCTCGCAACCTCGGCGCTGACCGCGCCTTTGCTCAGCAGCGTTGTGTGATCTACGCCCAGCACGTGCTCCTTAGCGGAATAGGCATAGGTCACGGCGCTGCCCAAGAAGTAAGCAGAACTGCCGGCCACATCGGTCAGCCGATTGCCGATCTGCCCACCGGTGCACGATTCCGCAAGGGCGATCGTAAGCCCCAATTTGCTCAGGAGATTGCCAATCCTGGCCTCGATATCCTCCCCACTCATTGCCTCTCCTTTCTGCTTACGGCTTCCGGCAGTCTTCACGACGTCGGAAGTTTGTCATCCAGCGGCAGCCGCAGCGTGAAGGTGCTGCCTGCGCCCACCTCACTTTGCACCTGTATCTCGCCGTCGTGCGCCTGTGCCACCCATTGAGCAATGGACAGCCCCAGACCGCTGCCCCCCAGTTGACGTGAGCGCGCGCGGTCGGCCCGGTAGAAACGCTCGAAGATGTGCGGCAGATCCTTGTCTGCGATGCCGGGGCCATTGTCCGCCACTTCGATACGCACGTGGCCCTGCTCACGATAGAGGGCCAGAGTCACCTTGCCGCCAGCCGGCGTGTATTTGATGGCGTTGTCCACCAGATTGAGCAACAACTGGCGCAAGCGGTCCACGTCGCCCATGATCTGCGCCTGGTCTTCGTGCAACAGCCGCAGCTCTACTTTTCCCTGCGCCATGACCAGGCCTTGCCGAAACACGTCTAGCAGCAGGGTATCTAGCTCCACCGGCACGCGGTGCAAAGCATGACCCGCATCAGCCTGCGCCAGCAGCAGGAGATCGCCCACCATGCGGGTCATGCGCTTGGTTTCGGTTTCGATTTCGCTCAGGGCTTCCTGGCGAAGTTCCCGGTCATCAATCGCGCCCCGTTTCAACAGGTCTATGTTGCCTAGAATGGTGGTCAGCGGCGTGCGCAGCTCATGCGACACATCGCCCACCAGCCGCTGTTGTGTTTGAAAAAGCTGATCGAGGCGCGCGAGCATTTCGTTAAAGGTTTCAGCCAGGCGGCTGACTTCGTCGCCGGTATTCGGAATGGCGATGCGTTCGGCCAGGTGCTCGGTGCGGCCAATGCGGCGGGCAGTCGCGGTAATCTCGTTGATGGGGCGCAGCGCGGAGCGGGCGAGCAGTGTGCCGCCCAACGTCGTAGCAAAGACACCCAAGAGGCTGACCACGTAGAGCGCCGTGCGCACGCGGCCGAGCGTGCTCTGCACATCCACCAGCGACTGGCCGATCTGCAGCACCCCAACGATTTTCCCATCGGGGCGATGAATGGGCATGGAGTAAATGTGAATTGGCGTCCCTTGCTGATGTAAGGTGTAGTAGCCGCTGCGCCCTTGCAGATTTTGGTCCAGCATCTCCTGGCTGATGGGCAGAATCTGATCTACATCTTTCAAGTTGGCGGAGCGTTGATAGATGGCGCCGTTCGGGGTCAACACCTGCGCGTAAACCTGCGAGGCAAAGACGACCCGCGGAGTCAGGGATGTGTTGTCGCGGCTGAGCGCTGCCATGGGATCAAGCTCCTGCTCGATGACGGCCGCGGCCCGCTCGCCTTGACTTTTCAACGTATCGCTGACATCCGCCAAGAGCGCGTTGGTCAGGAATGAATAGAGGCCGAGGCTGAACAGAAAAAGCATTGCGCCCAGGAACGCGCTGTACCAAACCATGAGGCGAAAACGAATAGACATGATGGTTAGGCCTCACTGCGTTGGGGTTGGCGCGCGCCGATTGATGGATGCCGGAGGCTGCTACTCTTCGCGCAGGACATACCCGACCCCGCGAACCGTCTGCAGTAAACGCGGCTCACCGTTGGCTTCCAACTTGGTGCGCAGATAGCGAATGTAGACCTCGATGATGTTCGATTCGCCGCCAAAATCATAATCCCAGATACGCTCGTAGATGATGTCGCGGGTCAGCACCTGGCGTGGATGCTGCATGAACAACTGGAGCACATCGAACTCTTTCGCGGTCAGCTCCAGGCGACGGTTGCCGCGCTGCACTTCACGCGTGGCATAGTTGAGCGAGAGGTCGCCAAAGCGGATTTCTTCGCGCGCGGTGGTGTTGACGCGCATGCGGCGCAGCAGCGCGCGGATGCGCGCCAGCAGTTCTTCGAAGCTGAAAGGCTTGGAGATGTACCCGTCCGCGCCGCTGTCCAGGCCGGCCACGCGGTCAGGAATGGAGTCCTTGGCCGTCAGCATCACAATCGGCACATCGCTCGCCGCGCGCAAGCGCCGGCAGACCTCCAGCCCATCAATGCCCGGCAGCATGACGTCCAGGATGACCAGGTCAGGTGGATTGTCACGCGCCAGCTGTAGGCCGCTTTCACCGTCGCCGACCACATCCACGGTGTAGCCTTCGTAGAGAAGGCCGCGGCGCAGCAGGTTGGCAATTTTGGGTTCGTCTTCAACGACAAGGATTCGATCACTCATAAATGGCTTGGTGTCCGTGCATTGAGAATCAGACCGCCGCGCTCAACTTCGGGCGCGGGGCATAGCGCGTGAGATAGCCTTCGACCAGGCGATCGAACAGCACAGGCTGTTCGTCCATCGGCAAGTGACTGGCTCGCGGCACGATAGACAGGTGCGCGCCCTGGATTCGCTGCGCAGCCAGGCGTGCATCGGCCACTGGAATGGTGCGATCATGCGCGCCCGTGATAACCAGGGTCGGCATCTCGATATCCGCCAGGCGGCTGCTCACGTCGCTTTCCAAGATAGTCCGCAGGCAGCCAGAGAGCGCTTCCGGCGCGGAGCGGGCCAGGTCCGTGATCGTGCGCTGCAGCGCAGGGCCGCGGAAGAAGCGCGGATCGGCCCGAATGGCGCGCTGCCCCAAGGGCGCCAGCAGGCGCGAATGCTGGGAAAGTCGCAGGACGCGCTGCCCCATCCGTGACCGCAAGAACGCGCTGAGACCAGGCCCGATATTGCCCGTAATCACCGGATTGGTGAGCACCAGGCCGCTGACCTGGTCGGAGTGACGCAGCGCCAGATGGATGACAATCAGACCGCCCATCGAATGACCCAGCATGACGGCCGGGCCGCCGGCAATCTGCGCAAGAAACGCGCTGACCACGGCCGCGTAAGTCTCGGCCC
The DNA here is from genome assembly GCA_964513955.1 of uncultured Anaerolineae bacterium. GTDB lineage: Bacteria > Chloroflexota > Anaerolineae > SSC4 > Amarolineaceae > Amarolinea. The sequence continues at coordinate 5,280 of CAZEPA010000303.1, forward strand.
CATAATCGAAGCCGGGGCCTGGTAGGCTGGAGTCGCCAAAGCCGGGCAAATCCAGGGTAATGACCCTGTAGTGTGAAGCCAACTGCTTCGTCGTGCGCTGCCACATGCGCAGCGAACTGGCCCAGCCGTGCAGACACAACACCAGCGGTCCTCGACCAATGGCCTGGTAATTGACCTGGATATCTTGAATGAGTAGGGTCGGCACGGGCGGATTATAGCATAGGGTGAAACGAAAATGGAAAAAGCAAACATTAAGAATTCATTAAGAAGGCCAGAATGGTATAACCCTACTGGTAAATCTGGGAACTCCTGCTATAATGCGGCGATTCTTAGCGTTGTGTAAGCAGAGGAGAAGTATGAACCCAGTCGAATCCCTGGCTGAGCGCATGGTTGCCAATGTTGAAAAAGTCATCATCGGTAAACGCGCCGAAGTCAAGAGCACCTTGATTGCGCTGCTCTGTGAAGGTCACTTGTTGATTGAGGACGTGCCAGGCGTTGGCAAGACGATGCTGGCTCGCGCCATGGCGCGTTCAATCGG
>CAZEPA010000304.1:0-5816 GCA_964513955.1 uncultured Anaerolineae bacterium
ACAGGCGGATGTGATCTTCCCATTCCAGCCGGTTCGCGAAGCGGTTCCACTTGCACCCCCGCAACGCCCTCGTCGCCGCTACGAAGGCATTGTCCGGCACCTGCGCGATACTCTGCCGGTCGTAGAGGTAGCACGGTGAGTCTTCGAGCGTGCCGCTGTAGGAGTAGAAGATCGGCTGCTCGTTGATGTCGTCGTGGAGCGCGACGCCAACCACATGGGTCTCGCCAGAGAGATTCAGGGGGTCGATCTCCAACAGGCTGGGAGCCGAGTAGGTGTCCTCTGGGAGTGTCCTGAACTCGATGCGCGCGTGGGTGTAGCCCCGGTTCTTGGGTGCCACCTTTTCGCGGATTTTCTTGAGTAGCCGCGCGTCCCTGCTCAGCAGATAGAGCAGTAGCTCCACCAGCGAGGTCTTGCCGCCGCCGTTGGTGATGTTCACGAGCGCCGACTTCCCGCCATCCGTGCGCAAAGTGATGCCGGTAAGCATCGGTTTCCAATCCGCCGACCGCCGGTTCGGGTTGATGCCTTCGGTGAGGTAGTTGGTCACCTCCACGCGCGAGATCAGGCTCATTGCTCTCCCCCTTCAGACAGCGCCTCCTGAGTGGTCGTCAGCAACGCGCTGGCCACCTGTCCTATGGTGGTGCGCTGGCCAGTTTGCTCGGACGCAAGCATGAGCGGCGCCAGCGACCGATCGAAGTTCTCCTTCATCTCCACCGCCGACAGCAGGGTCTGGCGGTAGACCCCTTCGCCCCTTTCTTCGAGCAGGCCGCCTCTGCACATCAAATCCAGGAACCGTTTGACGCGCTTGGAAATATCCGTCCCCTTCTCTGCGCACAGGACGTCATATACCTCGCTGTCGCCCAGTTGGACCACGTTGAGCTTGCGCACGTGATCGTTGATGTGGGCGTGCACGGCGTCCTGCAGCATTTCTCGGGTAAAGGACGCGCTGATCCAGCGGCCACGCTCGGAGGGGCTGCGGTCGAGCTGCGTGTACAAGAGATCCAGGTGCAGCAGCCAAATCTGGGTGAACCAGATCTTCGCTGCCGTTGGCTGCGTGGGCAGGCCCATGCCTTCGGGGATATGACTACCATCGACCAGGCAAGAGGGCATGTCCGCACGGCGAGCGGCCAGGTACACGCGCGAGCCTGGCCCGACGCCCTCGACGTCGAAGCTGGTCAGTTGGACAAGCACGAACCCCTGCCCACTCATCAGGTCCTCGAGGTCACGCAACTCATCAACCGTAGCCTCCCGCAGGAGGGCGCCAAGCTCTTTTTCGTCGGGCCGCATGCCCCGCTTGTCGGAGCGGTCCTCCAGCTTGCGGTTCAGTATCAGGAAGGCACTGATTCGGCCCATGTCGTAGGGAGTCATGATTCTTTCCTGGTGGTGTCGGCGCCGACCTTTTGAAGCTTCAAGCTGGAGAACATCACCTGCAGGCCTGGGAGGTCGGCCCTCTCCAAATCCCGCGCGAGTTCACCCACAACGGGTCCCTTGACCCAATCGTCGGCCGCAGTAAGGGCTGTCACCAGGCAGTTGAAGGCGTGCGCATCGCCATTTCGGCCCAGTCCGTCGCGCAGCGCGGTTCCTAGCGTCACGCCGCTGTGGAGTTGCCTCTCCAGGTACGGCAGGTTCCGCTGGAGCCAGTCGGTGAATTGGTCCTCAGGTGGGACGTCGAAAGCGTCAAGCTGCAGTCTTGCGGTGGACGCCCGCTCGGCGACCCGCGCCTTCACGATCCCGGCGAAGTCAGACGCGATCGGCGCCACCTTGGGTCCGCAGCCTGGGCCCAACATTTCCAGCACCCGGGCTACCTGCTGGCTGGACGCCGGTGCCTTCACCCAATGGAACGCAAGTCCGGCGAAGTTGGGTGCCTGCACGGTGGAGGGCTTGCTGGTGATAGACAGCTCGGCAAGGCGGGTCAGCTCCCGGCCGTACCGGACCACCCCGCCGGCCAGTTCCTTGACCTTCGCGCGGATCAGGCCGATCGGCACATCGTCGCCCGTATCGACTTCCTTACGGATGATCTCGTCGATCGCAAAGCCGGCCTCCTGCACCAAGCTCACCGTTCGACGCATGGTTTCGCGGTGCAACTCCATCTGCTCTAGGACCTCTTCCCGAGCGCGCCTGCCGCCCGTCGTTCGCTCAATCAGAGCCACCAGCTTGAGCTGCTCGGTGCGCAGCTGCTGCAGTAGGCGTTCCGCGAACCCCAGTGCCGGGCTAAGGCGCGCGGCCTGGATCGCCCGGATCAGCTTCGTTACGTCGCCCTCGATGTAGGCGATGTCCATGTGGTCAGACGCGATCACCAGCGCTGTCTTGCCCAGGCGGGAAAGCCGGTACTCCACGACATGGGCGGCCTTCTCCACTAGGTTGGTTTCCTTGTCGCCGATGACATAGGCGGGTCCATCCTCCGGCGCGTGGAGGAGCTTCAGCTCTGAGGGCCGGGAGAGCACGTTCAGCACGTACTCCACATCGATGTCTTCCGCCCAGTTGATCTGCTCACGCACGCCTTGCTGGATGGTCTGCAAGGATGAAAACTCGTCACCGGTACGGGCATCCAGCCTTTGCAGAACGTCGAGCACCGCCTCGGCTAGAGCGATGTAGCGTCCGTCGCCAAGACCGGGACGGTCCTCCGTCTGGTACTGTGGTGACTCGCCGCTGCCACGCCTGGAATCGTGCAGGTCGAGTAACCTGGAGGACAGCTTCAACAGCGGGGCGAGATCGATGCTTGGCATGCAAGGAAAGAGGATGGCTTCGGCGGGTGGTACACCGCCTGTTGTACATCAATGGATCAAATCACAAGCTCAGAAATTTCATCTGCAGTAGGTCAGCAGCCTCGTGGCCAAGCCCATTGTCATAGGTACGCTAAAACTAGATGGCGGTAGCCAGCCTCAAGCCGTCGGCCATACACCGAAGGGCAGCTATGCAGCGTTTGGAGCCGGTCGCTGGCTGCGGGAGTACTCTTGATGCCTTGCACCAAACAGTCGTTTGGGCCTGGTCGCACGCGAAGTCTCGAATGTTGGCTGTATGGGGTATAGCGGACATAGGGCATCATCAACCCGGATGGCGCGGCGCGACCGACCGCTTCCCCGTCAACTGGACTGGTGGTTTCGACCCGTTGCGGTCGGTCAGAATTTGGGATACAACTTCGGCAGTGCAGCGATTGCGGTCGAAGAGGCGGTCTCAGCCGAACGTCCGATTCACTCCATATCGAGACGAAGAACCGACGAACAGGAACTTGGGCCCGACGTACACAGCCGCATCGTCAGGTGTGGTTGCGCAGACCTTTCGATGGATAACTTCTAAGTGTTCTCAAATCTACAACGTGGCAGCCTGAGCGGGATTGACGGCCTGGACATACCCAAATATTCCGTTTCTCGCATGTGGATTGCTAGTAGTCTGATATGCGCTCTGAAATTCGTTGAGGCGTCCAGACCGCAAGCGAAGGCTACCGTGGGAAAGTTCAATGTTGAACGCCGTGACCATCGGTCCTGGCCCCTGCATCTTCGTCGGGTTTAGAGGAAACTTTGCGCTTTCGGCTGCGCTCTGGATATCAGGCCAGCACTCATTGAGTGCACTGTCACTTCCAGCAGAAATGATGATGTCGTCTACGTATACGCTTACGCAGTAGCCCTCTTCTTTAAGCTTCGAAAGGCAACTTCCAAGCTTGCTATGGGCAAAGGCAAGCGACGCAAGCAACGGCGACTGCACAAACCCATACGGCAACATGTATTTTCCCAAGTCCACAGGGTGCTGGACCGTGCTGTCGTTTGCCATTTGGCGCGCATTGGTATAGCCAAAATGGGGGGAGAGGCAACGCGTGACGCGTGAGCGATTCACGCAGCCGAAGAAGTCTTGGATGTCTAAGTGAAGGAAGCTCGTTTGTCCCATGTGCACCTGCAAGGCGCGGACGTGGCCTCCTGCGCGAAGGTGAAAGAAGTAGTCGGGTGCAGTCCAGACCCCCTCAACCTGCGTCTTAATCTTGGCACCCATCTCCTTTGCCTCAGGCGAAGGATGGAACACCCACCTACCTGGCTTACGCTCGTACCGGTGAGTCCATTTCGGGTGCATTGCAGAAATAGTTAAAAGCCATGTTCACGAGTGCGGCGATCAGGCGGAGTGCTCCACCCAAAACGTTTGCGCACGCGAGAACTAGGCGATATTTTTTGAACTTCGTCATAGATATCTCCTTAGTCGCTCCTGAAGAACCCCCGGAATCCGCATGAACACTGGCTTCTGGGGTGATTGCCGATGTTCAGAGCTCGCAGTTTGATATTCAATGCTGGCTGATTTCTGGGAGTTTCGCGTGATCTTTGCCTGCTCTGCCACCGAGGATTTCTTTCGCTCGCGCATCGACCACATGATCGATCTGCGCCATCCGCTGGCGGTGCTCGCCTCGCGCATGCCCTGGCAGGAGATCGAAGCTCGGGTGGCCCGGGTGTTCTCGCGCAAAGGCCGAACTGGCGTGGCCCTGCCCGATCTGGACCTTTTTGGCGAGCAGGTGCAGCTCCCTGCCATGCCCAGCAACGCCGGGCGCCCGCGCGTGCCGTTGCGCGTGATGATCAGTCTGCTGTACCTCAAACACGCCTTCAACGAATCCGACGAAGGCGTCGTGGCGCGTTGGGCCGACACCCCGCGCTGGCAGTTCTTCTCAGGCAGCGCCTACTACGAAGACCGCCCGCCGTGCGATGCCAGCACCTTGGTCAAATTCCGCCAGTTGCTGGGAGAAGAAGGCATCGAGGAGTTGTTGGCCCAGACCATCAACGTTGCCGTCGATCTGAAGCTGATCAAGACGCAAGAGTTCACGCGCGTGATCGTGGATACCACGGTGCAACCCAAGGCCATCGCCCACCCCACCGACAGCCGGCTGCTGGAGACGGCACGTACCAAGCTCGTGCAGGCAGCCAAGCACGCTGGCATCGATCTGAAGCAGACCTTCGCCAAGGAGGGCAAGACGCTCAGCCGCCAGGCCGGGCGCTATGCCCATGCGCGTCAGTTCAAACGCATGCGCCGGGCCATCCGGCGCCAGCGCACCATCGTGGGCAGATTGCAGCGCGAGATTGATCGCAAGGCCAGCGCCCTTGGACAAGCCGTGCGCCAGGCGCTGGATGGCGCCCTGACCAAGGCCACACGCATCGCAGCCCAGAGCGGCCAGCGCAAGACGGTCGATGGCCAGCCCAAGCTCTACGCCTGGCATGCGCCTGAAGTCGAATGCATCTCAAAGGGCAAGGCTCGCCAGCCCTACGAGTTCGGTGTCAAGGTGGGCGTGGCCAGCACGTTCAAGGGCAACCTGATCGTGGGCGCGCGCACCTTTGCTGGCAACCCGTACGACGGACACACCTTGCACGAGCAACTGGAGCAGGCCACGATCCTGATGCAGGACAGCAACATCAGGCCAGAGACGGCGTTCGTTGATCTGGGCTACCGGGGCGTGGATGCGGATAACCCAAGCATGCGTATCGTGCACCGGGGGAAGTCAAGACGGATCACCGAGCAGCAGCGACGCCAGCTCAGACGGCGCCAGGCGATCGAGCCGATCATCGGGCACCTGAAGAATGATCACCGCATGGATCGGTGCCACCTCAAGGGCGAGCAAGGCGATCGGTTGCATGCGCTGCTATGTGCGGCGGGCTACAACATCAAATGGCTGCTGCGCATGATTGCCAAGAAGGGCATCGCCTTCTTGCGGCAGCTTTATTTGTGCCTGTGCAAGAGCGCGGCTATCTCGCCCAACTGGCCGCAGATGCTGCGTAAATTACTCGGCATAGCGCTCAGCAGGTCACCGGCGCTGCCTGCGCTTGGCTGACATCGAATAAATCAGGGACGCC
>CAZEPA010000305.1:0-5816 GCA_964513955.1 uncultured Anaerolineae bacterium
TGTAATCATTGCGGGCATAGTCGAGGGTATCTTCGAGCGGTTTGCCATCAAGTTCAGCCTGAATCTGCACCGGGCCAGGGCGATCATGCAGGCCATCCACATTGAGGGTGAAGTTGCCGGTTCGGCTGAACCACAATCCAGCTTGAATGACCGTGCCCGTGCCCGCGCCCACCGCGGCCGGACGATCACTCATCCGCTGCAGGCGCGCGTTCGCCCCAATCACAAACGGGTTCGCGTCTACCCGCACATCCGCTGCATCCGACTGCACGTAGACCAGCTGCAAGTTCATCTCTTGCAGACATAACTGTCTCGGCTGCGTCTGAATCGGCGGCGTCAACAGGATTTCGTGTTCACCCCGGCTCAGCCTGGTAAGTAGATAATCACGCTGCGCGCTGCTTGCCGGGTTGATCTGGCCCAGGAAGCGGTCATCCACGGTCACTTGCAGTGGCCGGGTGATGTTCTTACTGGAAGTGACCAGGCCGAGCGCATAGTCGGCTGCGTTCTCCACCGTCACAGTGAAGGTGACCGGCTCGCTGTTGATCCAGCGCCCATCCGCACCAGTTGCGGTGACGCACGCTGTCAGCGTACTGGTCACATCAATGGGGACATCGGTCAGGGGCGTTTTCGACTCGCCCAGGCTGATTTGTGTGTTGCCCCGGTAGACCCAATTCTGCCGCTCTTCCAGCGTGACATAGTCGAGGTCCGCATAGGCGGACTCCACGTAGGAGCTGGCGGTGACGCCCAGTGTGAGGGTGTGCATCCCAGGGCGATCCAAACTGATGGGCACGGCCACTGGCTGCCAACCCTGGTTGACCGGGGTGTTGAGTGCGCCGATCGGTTGGCGATCGAGCACGACTGTCCATTTCGGCGCGCCTATGCGCGCGTTCATGCGGCCATACAGCGTCAGCAGATAGTCGCCAGGTTGACTGGCCCACAAGGCGATCTGTGTGATCGTGCCGAACCCCTGCGGGCGGACGAAAAAGCCGCCGCTGGCATCGGCCTGATCGAAGACAAAACCGTTCTCGGTAGGAAAGTCCTCTGCTTCGATGCGCTTACCGGTTTCTTTCGGCAGCGCCACGGCGTAGGCAAGCGTCAAGGTCCCACTGAGGGGCGCCGCGGGCGCCTGGGGAGCGATGATATCTATCTTCGATATGTACGTGCCCGTGAAGGGCATCTGCACATAGTCCGGCGCCTGGACGCCAGTCGGATCAAATCCCCCCTGGTCTTGGCCGTTGATATAGACGTTGAAACGTTGGGATGCCGGCGCTTCGTACGTCGTAACGCCAATGATCAGGCTGCGATTGGTGAGGGCCGCGCGCTCTGTGTGCAGCTCGGTGCTCCCCGCAGGCCACAAGAACGGCGTTCGGCTGCTGAGGATGGGCGACGTTTCGATCAAGAAGACCTGCGCGCCCCCCACGCTGGTGGGTCTGATGTCAGGAAAAAAGGCGCCGATTTCTCTGAAACCGCCGTTATTGGCTTGATCCACAATCCACACGCGTCGGTGGGTGTCAAACACCGGCTGCAGCTGCATGGCCGATAGGCTGGAGAAGGACTGGACGAAGGCGCCAAACGTCTCTGGCTTGACCATTTGGCGGAAGTAATAAATGAACGGTCCCCAATCGCGCTCACGTGCGGTCGAAAATATGACGGCGTCATCCGTGTGCAGGTCGGATTGAATGTAGCTGACCACGCGGCGCCAGTCTACGCGGTCTTGCTGTCCATAATAACCGAGGACGGGGCGTGTGTTAATGAGCAGCAGCAGCACGGCCAATCCCCCGACCAGCATCGAGGCCGGCAGCGGCCCGCGCCAGGTGAATGCCTGCGGTCTGGCCCAGACTCGGCTGACGATGGCCGCGATCCCCAGGGCAACCAGGGCCAAATAGGCTGGCTGTACGAAAATCAAATACTTTTCGGCGAAGAAATGCTCTGAGCGGATCAAAGAGACGAGGATGAGAGGCAGCCATAGCCACATCATCAGGAACAGTGTTTGCTGCCACCGACGGCGGGCGACCAGGTCCGCCAGGCCAACGAGCGCCAGGGCCAGGTAGACCCAGGAGGTCCATCCGGGGCCGCTGCCGAATTCAGCAAACAGGCTGACGAGCGAGGCTGGTGATAAGGAAAAGCCGTGCAGGACCGTGGCTTGGACGCTGCGCGCGGAGTCAGCGGCGGAAAATACGGTTGCGACAGCGCTGCCTGCACTGCCGCTGGTGGCCGCGCGCAAGACGGGCAGGGTGACCTCCAATGTGAGAAGGCCCAAAACCACCACACTGACAATGAAGACGGCGTGCGCAGCCGGGATTCGACGAACGAAGCTCACCAGAACCTGCTGCCAACCCAGGAGCCGGCTGCGTATGGACTTGCGCCGACTGTTGCCGCGGCCGCGCCCTGCGCCGAACTGCGGCAGACGCGCGGCGCTCATCAGCCTGGCGCCGAGGATCAGCGCGGCGTAGAGCACCATCGGCCCCACAAAGAATAGGGCAAAGAGGTGGTTCCACACATTGAGCGCCGAGACAAAAACGAACCCGATCAAGTCGCCGATTCGGTTTTCGTCAAGCCCGCGCGCCATCAGGTATGCGCCCAAGAGGGAGAGGAATGACATCAAGCCGTAGTAACGGGCTTCTTGCGAATACTGAATGTGAAACGCAGAGATAGCAAGCAGAAAGGCAAGCAGAAGTCCTGCCCCTGGCCCACGCAGTCTGCGCCCCAGCGTAAAAGCCACGGCGACCGCCAGTACACCGGCCAGGAATGACGGCAGGCGGATGAGCATGTCCTGGTTGCCGATCAGCCCGCTCAACGACGCTAACAGCGGCAAGGGCATCTGAAAACCCCACCCAGCCACAAACTGACCGCCCCACGCGGCCCCGACTTGGCGCACAAGGGAAAATGGCGCGGTGGTTCTCAGCACAGAGGCTGGACCGAGTAGGGCCAGGTCGCCAGTCAGCGCTTCGTCGCCCCAGAAGGGGCGGGTGTTCAGCTCATAAGCGCGCAGACCGACGGCGAGCAACACAATAAGCAGCGCGGCGATCTGAATTGTATTTTTGGTAAAACGTGTGTTAGGACTTGTGCCAGAATCCATCAACCAGCCCACGAATTTTGGCGCGCACAGCGGCGCTGCGGCCGCGCGCGCCCTCGCGAATAAATAGCCACGGAATCCCTGCCGCCAGGGAGGTCAGATAAAGCGCCCACTGCCCCGCATGGGCATAGCGACGCATGAAACGCACCGCGTTGACACCGGAAAGGTACTTTTCACGGGGATTGTAGAACCCGCCCGTGCTGGCGCCGCCTTTATGCCACATGCGGGCTGAGGGAACGTAACGCACCTTCCAACCGGCCTTCCTGGCCCGCATCGCCCAGTCCGCATCTTCGTAGTAGGCGAAATAGGTGACGTCCAGCAGACCGACCGTCTCCATGAGTTGACGACGGGCTAGTATACCACATCCGGGCAGATAGTCCACATCAGCCGCCGTGTCATACTGACCGTGATCCGCCTGTCCAAAGCCGCGCATCGCCGTCACATTGCCCCAGAAGGTGACATCGCCGCCGGCCGACCAGAGGACATGCGGGGGCGCGGCCTGGTAGATCTTTGGCCCCGCCAGACCAATGGCGGCGTCGTCGTTGGCGGCGGCGACCAATTCGCTCGTCATGGCGGGGTCGAACCAGGTATCGTTGTTGAGCATAAGCACGTAGTCTGCGCCTTGCGCCAGCGCCCATTCCAGCCCGACGTTATTGCCCGCGCAAAAGCCCAGGTTGGCGCCCGTCTCGATGAGGTGGACGTCGGGAAAGGCCGCGTGGATGGCCGCTGCCGAACCGTCGCTCGAACCATTGTCTACCACGATCGGGGTTAACGCCGGATAGGTCTGCTGCTGCAGACTCTCCAGACAGGCCAGCGTATCGGCGCATCCATTCCAGTTCAAGATGAGAGCCACGACCAGCGGTGGTGTGGTGCGGTGATTGGTTTTCATGCCGATGGCTGTCCGCGCGACGAGGGGCGCTGGTTTGCCAGCAGCATCCGATAGACGGCCACGGTCTGCTGCGCAATCGTCGTCCATGACAGATGGGTGCGCGCCCATTGCCATGCCGCGACGCCCATCGCGCGTCGGCGCGGCGCGTCCAGAAGGAGTGTGCTGATCGCTTCGGCCAGGGCGCCAGGCTCGCCGGGAGGAATCAACAGCCCCGTGACGCCGTCCACGACCATTTCGGGCAGGCTGCCCACGCGGGTTGCGACGACAGGGCGAGCGAACGCATACGCCGCGGCCATGACGCCTGAGGCGCTGCCATCGGTGTAAGGCAGCGCGACCAGGGCTGCGCGTCGAAAGTACGCGGCTGCCTCCGCGTCGGTGACAAAGCGGTTGACCCACTCGACCGGGGCTGTCTGCGCACCGGACAGGCGCTCATAGGGAGCGGTGTCTCCTTCACCGCCAACCACCAGGAAGCGAACGGATGGCACGGCCGCCTTGACCAGCGGCATGGCGGCGACGAGCACTTCCAGGCCTTTGTAGGCCTTGATGCGACCAAAAAACAGCACCGTTTCCGACTCTTCTTGCTCGCTGCCGGGCCATTGCGTCAAAAAATCGAACCAGCCAATGGGCAGGGTGCTGATGTGAGCGGCCGGGGTCTGGTGTGTGCGCTGCACTTCCGCGGCCAGCGCCTGGCCGTGCACAAACAGGTGATGCGCGAAGCGCGGCCCAGCCCACACATTCCAACGTTTGCGCCAACCGCCCTCGCCGCTCTTCATGCTGACCTCGTGCTGGGTGACCACCAGCGGCCAATGGCGTCGCAGCCAGGGCAAGGTCGCCAATTCCCACGGGTGGGTGCTCAAATTGGCGTGCACCACATCGGGCGCGGTCTCCTGGATGGCGCGCAGATAAGCGGGCGCGGCCAGCAGTTGGCCCGGTAGGCGCGCCAGGTCTCGCAATCCATTGCCCGTGGGAATGTCTACCTGCGCCAGCGTCACGCCAGTCGCAAATCCGAGCGGCGCGGGCACCTTGGGCGCCACCACCGTCACCTGGACGTCCGGTTCTTGCGCCAGAGCGTTCGCCAGCGCAGCCGTGTAATGAGCCATGCCGCCGCGCGGCCAGAGGTTGATGAGCGTGACGCGCAGCACGGCCGCGTGCGGGCTATTGGTTGGCATGACTGGCCCTGGTCGGTTGACGATCTATGACGCGCTGAAACAGCTGTACATACTGCTGGACAATGGCCGGCCAGGTGAAGCCTTCGGCGATCTGGCGGCCGCGCTGTCCCCAGTCCGCGCGGCGCTGCTCGTCGTTGATCAAAAAGGCCAGCGCGTCGGCCAGGCGTTCGACGGCGGCCCAGGGGACCACCAGCCCGTTGCTGTCCAGCAGTTCCTCTAGGCCGCCCGTTTCGGTCACCACCACGGGGAGGCCGCTCGCCATCGCTTCGAGCAACGCCATGGACATGCCCTCATTGAAAGAGGGAAGGCAGAAGATGTCGGCCTGCGCGTAAACTGCAGGCATGGCGTCACGTTCGACAAAACCCAGGAATTCCACACAGTCATCCAGGCCGCTGGCGTACGCCTGCTGGCGCAGCTGTGGCTCAGCGTCGCCCGTGCCGGCCAGGAGGATGCGCACGGCAACGCCCCGGCGCCGCAGCTGCGCCGCAGCCTCCAGCAAATGCTGCTGCCCCTTACGCTCAATCAGCCGCGCCGCGCACAGCACGGTGACCGGCGCACCTGGCGGTCGCATAACTGGGGGGAAATGCGCCAGATCTACGCCATTGACGATGATGTCAATCGGCAGGCCGGGCGCGGTTTGCCCGGCCAGCGCGCGATGCCGTTGGCTGATGGCGATGACAGCCGC
>CAZEPA010000306.1:0-1717 GCA_964513955.1 uncultured Anaerolineae bacterium
TAAGTTATGGTTTGTCCGGCGGGATGCGCTGGGCGTCCCGCCGGACCTGGCTTCGTGCAATCGGTTGTAAATACTGCCGCGTGGTTGGCGTCAGGCAGTCTACTTCAGCTCCGCCTTGGCCTTGGCACGCCCTTCGGCGAGCTCAGCGCTGGCCTTATCACGTCCTTCTTTGAGGTCCGCGATCGCCCGTTCGACCTTGGCCTTGTCCGTGTTCCACGTTGCCACGTGCTCGGCGTGGAGCTGCCGCAGGTGCTGCTCGACCTCAGCCACACGGTTGCGCACGGCTTCGAGATCGGCGTTGATCTTGGCCCGAATCTTCTCATCCGTGGTTTTCGCCCAGGTCTGCATCTCGGCAATCTGCGCCTTGATGTGCGTGACCTGTGCCTGGTAGGTCGCCTGGAGCTGCGCCTTGACCGTTTCACGGGTCGCATCCAGTTTGGCACGCTGCGCTTCCAGATCGGCCTTGACCTTGCTTTCCGCTTTCATCAGATCGGCATCCAGGCGATCGGCCTCGGCCTCGAGCTTACGATCTGCCTCGTCCAGGTCGTGCTGGAGCTGGTTGCGCCGGGCTTCGAAGTCGGCCTGCATCTTGGCTTTGTCGGCCTGCAGTTTGGTTTGCGCCTCACCAGTGGCTGTCTTGATCTTGGCGTCGAACTCAGCCGCTGCTGCTGCTTCCTCTGCTTCGATCTCGTCGAGTTCCTTAGCCCATTCACGCAGCTTGGGCTCCATCTCGGTTTCCATTTCTGTCCAGGTCTTCATGATTTGTTTCTCCTTGTGTGAATTTGAGTAAATTTGCTTGATTTTGTGTTGCAGGGACCCGAGCCGGTCCGTAGATGACAGACCTTTGGAGCCCCCTCGTACGGATTACCGATTGCTGTTGAGAGTCTCTTCCACCATGCGGGCTTGCTCCCCGCTGAGCGTCGTCGCAAGCACGACACCGCCATAGTTGCTGAATTCCGCGGCAACCACGTTTGGATCGGCCGAGCGCAGCAGGGCAAAGATCGCCGAGTCGCCGGGCTGCACCAGGGTGCCAACATCCTTCACAAAGTCCTCTGGGACGCCGAAGTCGTCTTTCCACCACTTCGCATCCAGGGCGCCGGTCGCCGCGCCGAGGGCTCCACCGGCAGCCCCAGCCGCAACCACTGCCGCAGCGGCGCTTGCGCCCGCCGTCACCGGCGCAGCCATCGCGCCCAGGGTGAGTCCGATCAACGAGCCGAACATGCCGCCGAGGGCAGCGCCTTCGCCCGTTGTCAGCTGGTAACTGGCGTCGATCCGCAGTTTGCCGTTGTAGTCGCGGTAAGCCGCTACGGCATCGTTCAGATCAATGGTCCAGTCATAATTCATGTCTACGAGCTCGTTCAGCACGGCTGAAGCCCGGAACATGTCCTTCTTGAAACCGACGACGATAAGTGTTGACATAACATTCTCCTTCACTACCTGTTTGATGGTGCAGTTCTCTGCAAAGTTTCTGAGTGCAATCTTGTCCCGACGTGCCCGATGTGTTATCATGAGAGCCAGTGGTTCGTCGGCGTCAGTTCTCTTTCTCAGCTTTCTGAACCACTCTGGACTTGTTTGGCTGCACTCTTCATGAACGATTATAGGGAGGACAAGCCTGAAAGTCACTCTACAAGACTTGACAGCTCACTTGTCATCGCTTGTCACCTTGATGCGCTGAGGAGCGAGAAAGACGCCGGCGACTGCTTTGCCTGGCGTGATT
>CAZEPA010000306.1:1817-5786 GCA_964513955.1 uncultured Anaerolineae bacterium
CTCAATTGAGAATTGACGGAGGCTACCATGCGCTTCGCCGAGTATGTCGATCGCGATTATGATTTCGGTCAGCAAATCCTCGCCCTCCGCACCGCCAGCAATTTGACCCAATCCGGGCTGGCCGAGCTGCTTGGCGTCTCGCGCCAGGCCGTGGTCGGCTGGGAAACCGGCTTCAGTCGTCCCTCCCCGCAACATCTCAAGCACTTTGTCGAGCTCTGTGTACAGCGCAGCGCCTTTCACAGCGGGCAAGAGACCGAAGAAATCCGCGCCCTGTGGCAGAACTCGCGCGCCCGTGTGCCGCTGGATGAAACGTGGCTGACCCGCCTGCTGGAGAAGCAGCATGAGCCGCCGGCTGCGCCACCTGCTTTGCTGCGCTCACCGCCCGTCGCCCTGGATAGTCCAGAGCCGGGTCCGCTCACCGACTGGGGAGATGCGCCAGAAGTGGCGACCTTCTATGGGCGCAGGGACGAGCTGGCGCTGTTGAGCGATTGGGTACTGGAACAGCGCTGTCGTGTGGTGAGCGTCTTGGGCATGGGCGGCATGGGCAAGTCGGCGCTGACCGTTGCACTCATGCACCAGGTCGCGGATCAATTCGATGCCGTACTCTGGCGCTCGCTGCGGGATGCCCCGGCCTGCGAAGCCATGCTCGACGACCTGTTGCGCGTCCTGGCGGGCGAGCGGCTGACCATTGCGCTGGACAGTCTCGAACGACGCCTGACACATTTCTTTGAACACCTGCGCACACGGCGTATGTTGCTGGTGCTCGATAATCTTGAAAGCATCATGGAGGAGGCGGAGGGCAGCGGCCATATGCTGCCCGGTTATGAAGGCTATGGACGCTTGCTGCGCCGCGCGGCTGAAACCCGACACGAGAGCTGCGTGCTGCTCACGAGCCGCGAGAAACCGATGGAACTCGCGCCGCTCGAAGGCAGTCGAACTCGGGTGCGCTCGCTGCACCTCAGACAGCTCGATGCCAGCGCCTGCGAATCGCTGCTGCGAGAAATCGAAGTGACAGGCAGCGCGGCCGAGCGCGAGCGCTTGATCGAGCGCTATGGCGGCAATCCACTGGCGCTGAAAATCGTGGCGCCGACGATTGCGGATCTGTTTGGCGGCGAGATCGGCGCTTTCCTGGAGCAGGGTGAGCTGATCTTTGGCAGCGTGCGCTATTTGCTGCAAGAACAGTTTGCGCGCCTCTCGGCCGCGGAAGAAAGCATCATGTTGTGGCTGGCCGTTCTGCGCGAGCCGGTGACCGTGCCACAACTCGCCAACGTCCTCGTCACTCCCCTACCCGGGGCGCAGCTCTTGGAAGCGTTGGATACGCTGCGCGGCCGTTCGCTGATCGAGCGCGGCCAGCCGACCGGCAGTTTCACCCTCCAATCGGTTGTGCTGGAGTACGCAACGGCGCGCCTCATCGGCGCCGCGATCGGCGAGATCGAACGCGGGCGTCTCGGTCTCTTGGTAGATCACGGACTGGAACTGGCCAACGGCAAAGAATATATGCGGGAGGCGCAGGTGCGGTTGATTATAACGCCGCTTCTCGCCCGCCTGCGGTCCTCGTTTCCAGAACCTTTGGCATTGGAAGCGCGCTTGCTGGCGCTGCTGGAGCCGTTACGCGGGCAGCGTGACGAGCATCAGGGGTATGCGCCGGCCAACCTGCTGGCGCTGCTGCGCACCTTGCGCGGCGATCTGTCGGGGCTTGACCTGCATCAACTCTCGCTGCGCAACGCCAATCTGGGCGGCGTGAACCTGCGCGACACGAGCCTGGCCGGGGCAACCCTGCGCGACGCGGCGTTCACGGAGGCGTCGGATGCGATTTGGGCCATGGCTTTCAGCAGGCAGGGTACGTATTGGGCGGGAGGCACCAGGCAAGGACAGGTCCTGATGTGGTTGTACTCGCAACGACGATTACAGCTCACATGGCGAGCGCATCACAGCGTGGTAGCCGCGATTGAGTTCAGCCCGGACGAGCAGTACCTGGCCACGGCCAGTTGGGATGGCGTGATCAAGATGTGGCGTACAGCCGACTGCACCCTGCTGTGGACAAGTCCAGCCGTCGATGCCATCATAGGGCTGGCATTTTCACCCGATGGGCGCGCCCTGGCCAGCGGCGGCACGGATGGTCAGATTCGCCTGTGGGATGTGGCCAGCGGTGAATTGCTCCAAACTCTGAGCGACCACACGAGTGCCGTGTTTTGTGTTGCCTGGAGTCCTGATGGTGAATTTCTCGTCAGTGCGGGACATGACGCGCAGATCCGCCTGTGGGCGGCGGGAGCAGATTTGCCAGGGATCAGACCCACGCCGGTCCAGACACTCATGGGGCACAGCAGCCCGGTGCGCGGACTGGCGTTTTCGCCGGATGGCCGAACGCTCGCCAGTGCGAGTTGGGATAGGAGCGTGCGGTTGTGGGATGTGCGGAATGGGGCGCAAAAGGAAAGCATTCCCATTCAAGCGCGTGCCGAGGGTCTCGTGTGGAGCCAGGATGGCCGCTATCTGGCGTCGGGTGAGCTGAACCGTGCGTTCTGGGTGTGGGACGTCGAACAACATAAGCAGCGAACGTCTTTCTATGGCAAGATGGCGCCCGTGCGTGCGCTCGCTTTTTCGCCGGATAGCAGCACGTTGGATACGGCGTGTGAAGATGGAAGCATGCAGGTTTGGGACATGACCACCGGCCAGTGCGTCCGTAGCTGGCAGAGTTTTGCGCGCAGCGTGTCCGATGTGGCCTGGAGTCCGGACAGCGCGCAGATCGCCAGCGGGGGCAACGATGGGCTGGTGACGATTTGGGATGTCTCACAGCGCGTTCCACTTCATCTGCTGCGTGGTCACAAGGCGATCATCTGGGGCGTCACATGGAGCTCCGATGGCCGGTGGCTGGCGAGCTGCAGCGAGGACAATACGATCCGCATTTGGGATGTCGCCCAAGCCGCCTGCGAGCGGGTTGTGAGCGATCCCGAGCTGGTGGACGCTCAACTTTTTGCCGCGGCCTGGAGTGCGGATGGCGAACGTTTGGCTGTTGCCACGCATCGCCAGGGCGTGTTTGTTTACGACAGGCGTACTCAAGGCTTGCAGCGCGTTGGGCGCTCCGCTGCGCCGCCCAGAATCCGCCGCGTGGCATGGAGTCCTGACGCCAGGTATCTCGCTGCCTCAAGCGAGGGAGGGCATATTCTTGTCTGGAACAGCGGCGATTATTCGCTGCGCGCCACGCTTGAGGGACATCGCGGCATGGTGGTAGCCCTCGCGTGGACGACAGACGGTACGCGGCTTGCTTCGGGCAGCTGGGGACATGGGAGCGACCAGTTGCTGATCTGGGACACGCAGAGCTGGCAGCGCATTGGCGCGCTGGACGACCCGAACGAGTTGGTTTTTGCCGTTGCCTGGAGCACGGACAGCGAACGCTTGATCAGTGCGGGCAGTGACGGCATGCTCCGTTGGTGGCATCCGCAAAATGGAGAGTGTCTCTTGACACGACAAGGGCACGAAGGACCCATCCAATCGCTGCGGGCCAGCCCTGACGGTCGCTTCCTCGCCAGCTGCGGGGACGATGGCGCGGTCCAGATTTGGCAGATGGAGAACGGCGACCCTGTCACGACCCTGCGCCGCGATCGCCCATACGAACGGCTCGACATCACCGGCGTCAAGGGTTTGACCGATGCCCAGAGACTGACGCTCAAGATGATGGGCGCGGTCGAGCACGACAGTCATGGCGAGTGGAACAAACATGATCCGCAAAACAGGCAGTCGACCTGGGAACAGCTGATCTGAAGCCTTACACCGAGCTGCACCTTGCCGTTGCGCATTCAGCTTGCGTGAATCGTATCACTGCCGACCTGGTCGGCGCGTTGTCTGAGCCAAACGTTGACAAGCGTTTGGGTGCTGACTTGCCGCATTCTGGCGATGCGACGCAAATCCCGCATCAGCTCCGGGTCGATGCCGACCAAGGAGCGTCGAGCCGACGGGGCAAAGGTCATCTCG
>CAZEPA010000307.1:0-5772 GCA_964513955.1 uncultured Anaerolineae bacterium
GGCGCCGCGGCGCAGCGTAAGCTTGACCGGGTCGCCTGGCTTGTACGCCGCCATGGCGTCGCCCAAGGTGAACTCCTGGCTGAGGGGCTTTCCATCCACGGCGGTGATGAGATCGCCCATCTGGATGCCGGCAGCCGCGGCCGGGCCGCCTGCGGTCACGGCGTGAATCAGCGCGCCGTTCATGCCCATCAGATCAGGATTCATCGGCATTTGATCATCGGGCATGTTGGGGATACCCGGCATGTTTGGCATACCCGGCATGTTCGGCATGTTGGGCATGCCGGGCATCATTGGAACCTGCTGATTGGGCTGCTGCGGCGCGGCCGGGACTGGCGAGCGCAAACTAACGCCTCTTTGCTGCCGCTGCGCGATCATGTAACCGGCCGCGCCGCCAATGGCGGCCGACACGGCGGCCACCAGGCAGAGCGCCAACACGGCCACGACTGCGATCAGCACGATCCTGTTACGCGAACTGTTATCTTCGTTCATGTCAATCTCCCTTGAAAATGCACCGCGGTCCATGAGCCATTTTCATCCGCAGAGGTGAGTCTTGGCTCATGGACCACTCCTTCTGAAGCATCTCCCGCGCCGGCCGCGGGAACCGGAATCATGGCGTGGGCGTTATGGCTGGTGTTTGTCAATCCGTGGGCCAGCCAGCCTGCCCACGGCCGGATTTGCTGAATGGCCGACCGTCAACTATACTCAACGCCCATGACACACGTCAACCATTGGTTTCGCGCTCTCAATTTACACGGCCGCCGGTCCACCCAGGCCGTTTTTGGCCCACAGCGCCGCCTATTCACCTTGATACTCAGCCTGTCTTTGCTCATGCTAGGCGTGCTGACCCCGAAGGCCCACGCGGATCCGCACGGCTGCACGGGTGCGGACGTCAACGCCAACTGCAATTTCAACAACTTCTACTCGTCGCCGTATGGCTCTGTACCTGAGGGCTGGACGCCCTTTGTGCTCAGCGGTTCGGCTGCCTTCGTGGAGGCGGTGGACACCTACTTTGGTCCGCCCTCCCTGCAGATTTGGTCTGACGGCGGTACGTTCCAGGCCGGCATATTCCAACAAGTACACAATCTCACGCCCGGCGCCACCTACCTGGCATCCGTGGGGTGGGCGGCGGCCAATGAGCCGAACGCCTTTGGACGCAAGCTCGGGCTTGACCCTACGGGCGGCACGGACCCAACCGCGCCTACGGTGATCTGGGGAACCATGCATTATGGGCCGGGGCGTTTCGGCAACTATTCCACACCCGGCGATCCCAACCTGGATGTGCGCGCGGTCGCCAAGAGCGACACGCTGACGCTTTTCTTTTTGGTAGACCACAATTACAGCACGGGCGTCAACCTGATCTTCGTGGACGCCATCAGCCTCGTGCGCGATGACAGCCAACCGATGGCGCCGGTCGCGCCGGCCGCTCCTCCAACGTCCACCCCGCGCCCCGCGCCCCGGTCCGCAGCGCGGCCTGTGGCGAGGCCAACGAACGCGCCCACGTCCACGGATACACCTTCGCCTACGGCAACTCCTTCTGCAACCGCGACCGCAACGGCCACACACACGCCTTCGCCCACGGCGACGCCCACGGATACGCCCTCGCCTAGCGCGACGCCCACCGCCACGCGGCCTCCCCGCGCGACTGCGACGCCTACGGCCGCGCCGACCGGCCTTGGCGCCATCGCGCGCACGCAGCAGTCATTCCTGCTGCCCGTTGGTTTCACCGCGCTGCTCGGATCGGTCGGCCTGGGCGGCGTACTCAAACGCCGTCGCGCGCGGCGCATCTTCTGATCTACGCACCTTCCACGTACTGCTGGATTCTCTTGGTAAATTCAAGCAGATCATCTAACCCGGAGACGATCACGCCCTCCACAATGCGGATGTCCATCTTGATGTATTGGTGAATCAGCGTGTTGCGAAACGCCACCATTTTTAGCAAACGATCCAGTAAGCGATCATCAATGATGCGCTGCGCGTGCAGTAAATGGTAGAATGATGCGTACTATCCTATCGAATTCGTTCACACTCTGGATCTCCCCGCCCGTCATTATATCCTTGCCGGCGATTTCTACGTTGGTAGCCATCCACTGGCGGTGCAGCCTACGCGCCCTTACCTCACATAAATCGGGTTGCTAAATATCCAGCCGCGGGCTTTGCCCCAGGCGCGGCGCCAGGCTTCGACGCGGTAGATGCCCGGCTGATGCGACGCGTAGCGCAGGCTGGCGCCCTGCGTCTGTGCAATCACCTGACCGTTGCGCAGCAGCTTGATCTGCGCCTGGCCAGGGATTTTGATTTCAAAGCGCACCAACTGCCCGTTGGCCGCCAGGGCGTCGCCCATGATGGCGTGCTCCTGGCCGCTGCTGGCCGAAAAGCGAAAGCCGCGCGTCGCGCCGGGCAGGTCATAGCCCACCCAGGCGTGACCCGCGCGCAGCGCCTCGTAGATCAGCGCCCGATCGTGCGCCGCCTCGCCGGTGAGCGGCTCGGTCACCAGTAGATGCGTGTTGACCGCGGCAAAGCAATCCTGGTACGACAGAAACATCCGCTGCAGCGGGCCGAGGTGATAGGTATGCGCATGAGCGTCGGAGCCGCCGATGGCGACGATGGGCTGTGGCCGCGTGGTCAGCAGTTCGTCCCATTTCGCCAGCATTTCCGGCCAGGGCCCGGTCGTGAATAGGTGCGGCAGAAACAGCAGCGGCACGGCCCACGGCTTGCTCTTCGCATAATAGCGAAACTCCGACATGAAATTCCACAGCTCGATGCCCGTGAAACCGCTGACCTCCCAATTGCGCCATTCGTAGGTGTCAGGCATAAGGGGCGAAGGGCGTTCAATGGGGTGGGCCAGAAAGGTGAGCGCGCCCTGGCGCTGCGCGGCCTCGATCAACGCCTGCGGCGCCGACGCGTGCGGCGTCACATCGCTCTGCACGCCAAGCACCAGGCAGTGATTGCCCTCAGGCTGCAGGTTGGCGTCATTGACCTCTTCACCGACCAGCAGCAGCACACGGTCGCGCCAGCCTTCTTCCTGCGCCACCAGGACATTGTGGTCCGTGGCAATGATGAAATCGAGGCGGTTGGCCTGCGCTGCCGCCGCCAGGTCCTGATGCGTACCTGTGCCGTCCGAATGAACGGTGTGCATGTGCAGGTTGCCCACCACCTCCTGCCAATCCGACCTGGTGGTACTCATGTCACTCACCATTCCCTCCTGCGGTCACGCCTTTTGCAGCGCAATCGCAATCTGCTCATCGCCGATTTTGACCACCTGGCGCTCCGACGCCTCTGAGGCGCTGCCTGCCGTCAGGGAAAGCGCCAGCGTCTCGCGCTGAATGAAGTCAGCGAAGAGGACGAACGCGGCCGCGCTTTCCCCTTCGGCGGCGTACGTCACATGGACGCGATCATCCAGGGCGAAGCCGGCTTCCTTGCGCAGGGTGTTGATGGCGCGCACCAGGTCACGCGCGTAGCCCTCGGCCACCAGTTCTGGCGTCAGATGAATGTCAACCGCCACGGTGACACCCTTGTCGCTGGCAATGGCCAGGCCGCCGCGGGATTCGGTTTGCACCAGGATATCCTCACCACTGAGGCTGACCGGCGTCCCGCCGAGATCAACGGTGACGACCTCGCCGCGCTGAAGCGTCATAGCGACGGCCGCCGGGTCGAGCGCGGCCAGGGCGCTGCGCACCAGCGGGAAGAGCTTGCCTAGCCGCGGCCCCAGCACGCGATTGTTAGGCAGCAGCCTGTAATTCACCAGCGCGCCCACCTCGGCCACCAAATCTATCTGCTTGACGTTGATCTCCTCGCTCAGCACATCCAGCAGCTCAGCCAGGTCAGCGCGCGCCTGCGGCGAGCCAACATGAACCTGGGCCGTGGCCAAGGGTTGGCGCAGCTTCACATCCGCGCTGCTGCGCGCGGCGCGGCCCAGGGCGGCCACGTTGATCGCCAGGCCCATCTTGTCCAGCAAGCGCCGATCCATCAGCGCCGCCTCCGCGCGCGGCCACTCGGCATGATGCACGCTGCCGGGCGCGGCCGCGTCCACGCTGCGCACCAGGTTCTGATACATGGCCTCGGTCGTGAAGGGGATGAAGGGCGCCAGCAGTTTGGTGAGTGTCACCAGTACGTGATAGAGCGTGCCGAGCGCGGCCAATTTGTCCGCATCGCGCTCGCTCTTCCAGAAACGGCGGCGCGCGCGGCGCACATACCAGTTGGAAAGGTCGTCCAGAAACGCTTCGATCACAATCGTGGCCCGCGCTGAGTCGAAACCAGCCAGGGCATCGGTGACGGCGGCCACGGTTTCATGCAGCCGCGCCGTGATCCACGCGTCCATCTGCGCGCTGGCCGAATGAGGCGAAGCGAGCGGCGTCTCGCCTGGCTGCCAGTCGTCCAGGTTGGCGTAGGTGACGAAGAAGCTGTAGACATTCCACAAGGGAATGAGGAAGCGCCGCCGTGTTTCGTCGCCCAGTTTGTAGCCGAAGAGCAGATTCTGCTCCGGCCGATGATGGAGATAAAGCCAGCGCATCACGTCAGCGCCCATCAGGTTGGCAGCCTCATTGAATTCGATGGAGTTGCCCCATGACTTGTGCATCTCGCGGCCATCTTCGGCCAGGAGCGTGGCGAAGCCCAGGATGTTCTTGAAGGGCGGCCGGCGCACGAGCGCGGCGCTTTGCGCTAACAGGCTGTAGAACCAATTGCGGAACTGGCCGGGAAAACTCTCGGTGATGAAATCGGCCGGGAACCAGCGCGCCCATTCCTCCGGGTTTTCGCGGTAGTGCATGGTGCTGAAGGCCACGATGCCGGCGTCCAGCCAGGGATTACCGACATCTTTGATGCGCGAGCTTAGCTCGCCGCACTGCGGGCAGCGGATCTTGATCGCGTCAATGTAGGGGCGGTGCGGTGTGTGGCCCTCGAAAACTTCGTAGCCTGCGACCGCACGTTCCTTCAACTCATGGTCGCTGCCGATAACATCGAAATGACCGCACGCCTCGCACTCCCAGATTGGCAGGGCCAGCCCCCAGTAGCGCTTCTTGCTGATCATCCAGTCGTGCATATTGCGCAGCCAGTCCATCTCGCGCTCGTAGCCAAATTCAGGATGCCAGTTGATTTCATCCACGACATCCATGATCTGATAGCGCAGGCTGGCCTCTTTTTCGGCTGCGGTCACTTCGGCGCGCGGCTTGTCATACAGGGCGCCCATGCTAATGAACCACTCGTCCACCAGGCGGAAGATCAACTCCTCGCCGCAGCGCCAGCAGGTGGGGTAGCGGTGGCTGTAACGCTGCGTGCGGTAAAGGACGCCTTTGGCGCGCAGGCTGTCGAAGATCGGCCCGGCCACCCCGGTCACATGTTGGCCTGTCAGCCAGGCAAAGCCGTCCACGTAGACGCCGTTTTCATCCAGCGGGGCCACCACCGGCAGCTGATGCTCCTTGCTCAGCCCAAAGTCCTCCGCGCCGCAGCCTGGCGCAATGTGCACAATGCCGGTGCCCTCTTCTTCGCCTACGTCCTTCCAGGCAATGACCCGGTGCCGATACGCGCCGCTGAGCGCCTCCGCGGCCGCGGGCAGCTCGTCGAACGGGCCGCTGTATTCCCAGCCAAGCATCTCTGCGCCCTTCAACTCACCCACGATCTCGAATTTGCCTTTGAGCGTACTCTTCAGCGTACCCTTCGCCAGATAATAGGTCCAGCCGTCATCCTGCGTCACCTTGACATACGTCAGCGACGCGCCCACGGCTGCGGCGATATTGCTGGTCAGCGTCCAGGGCGTGGTCGTCCACACCAAGAGCGCTT
>CAZEPA010000308.1:0-5749 GCA_964513955.1 uncultured Anaerolineae bacterium
CAGGCCCGTGGCCGTTCGTGCTTTGCTGCGCCAGGCGCTGGCGCAACTCCAGGTCGCGATGCAGAACCCGGTGCAGCTTACGGTAGAAGGGCGACTGGTACGAGCCTTGAAACATCATCGCCAGGTCATTGCTATCCACCCAATTGGTCTTCACCCCTAACTGCTCCTTGACCATCTCGTGAAACTTGGTGCCTGGCAGCGGGTAGCTGACACTGACGCCGATGTTATCGGGCAGCGTTTCGCGCACCAGGTGCACCGTGGCCATGATGTCTTCGAACGTTTCGCCGGGATAGCCAAACTGGATGAAGAAACAGGCCTTGATGCCGGCCTGCTTCAGGCGCGCACGCGCAAGCTTGATCTGAGCGACCCGCGTGCCCTTGTCCATCGCATCGAGCACTTTCTGGCTCCCGCTTTCGGCCCCCATCCACACCTCAACGCAGCCGGCCTGTTTCAGACCGGCAACCGCATCGTCGGTCATCAGATCGACGCGCGATTGAATCATGAAGGGAATAGCCGCGTCACGCGCCGTTACCTCGCGGCCTAGCTCGGCCACCCAGGCCGGGCGCAGGCCAAAGATGTCATCCGCGAACCAGAGGTGATCTGGGCGCAGGTGCTGCTTGATCCAAGCCATCTCTTCGGCCACATTGGCCGGCGAGCGCATGGCGTAGCGTTGACCCCAAATGGGTTTGGCGCACCAGTTGCAGTGAAAAGGGCAGCCGCGCGTGCTGACCATGTTGAGGCTGAAAAAGCCGTGCGCCTGGGTCCAGGCCGCCCGATAACGTTCGACATTGAGCAAATCCCAGGCCGGAAACGGAAACAAATCTGGCGTACGCTCTGGGTTGCGTTTAGCCGTGCGCAGCAAACCGTCTGGCGCC
Source organism: uncultured Anaerolineae bacterium (assembly GCA_964513955.1). Taxonomy (GTDB): domain Bacteria; phylum Chloroflexota; class Anaerolineae; order SSC4; family Amarolineaceae; genus Amarolinea. The sequence continues at coordinate 876 of CAZEPA010000308.1, forward strand.
TGCGCGTGGGGCAAGACCAGGCCGGCAATCTGCTCAAGCGGCGCCGGCCGCCGGCCGCTCAGTGCATCGAGCAGTTCGCGCAGCGTGTGATCCGGCTCGCCGGTCATGACGACCTGCGTGCCGTGACGCAGATAGATCTCCGGGTGATCGGTGACATCGGACCCGGAAGCGATGACGGTGGCGCCGCGCTGATGAGCGGCCTGGCTCATATGGCACGCCGCCTCGCGCATGCGTGTGAGGCACATCTTGCTCAGGAAATTGAAGTTGTCTTCGTACAAAACCACAAAGCGCGGCTCGTGGGTGGTCAGGGCCGCCTCAAATTCGTGTTCACCCTCTGCCAGCATGGCATCAAACAGCGCCACGGAATAGCCCACGCTGCGTAGATAACTGGCCGCGTACAGGGTCGCCAGCGGCGGATAAGGTCGCATTTTCTCAACCTGCTTTGCGTCGTATTTGAGAAAATAGGAATGGGCTAATAAGACATCAAGCATGGTACTTCTCTCCGTCTCAAACGGGTAATGATCTGAGCCGCTGCCCTTAACCAGTTGGCTTTGCTCAAAAAGCAAGAGCACTCGCACAAAGTTTGCAAAGGCATTTCTTCCTTCGCGGTCTCAGCACCTGGGCGTGAGCAGGCTGGTCCCGGCTTATCCGGGTTAGGGTGTCAACATAGGGAGTCAGCAATAGGGAGCCAGACAAAGGAGAGCCTATGATAGGTGCTTTGTTGGTCGTTGTCAAGTTGGCAATAAAGTCAATGGGAATCAGAAGAATTCAGCGAAGCGGTTTGACCACCCCATCGGGCGCCGCTCACTGGAGGAGGTAGATGCATCACATCGAAGCTGCCAACGCGCCAAGAGTTGACAGCTTCGATGTGCGTTTGTTACTTCTGCTTGCGCGGGGTAGGGTCGCCGATGATACCGGCATGGATGAAGTGATCCATGGGAATCAGGAAGAGCAAGCCGATAAAGAAGGTGGTGCCGACCAGAAAACCGGCGCCAAAACGCTCGGGCGGAATCCCCAGCACGGCAATGATCAGGTAGGCAGCAATCAGGCCGGCAACCATCGAGGCCGCCCACACAGCAACTTTTTTGCTCATAAATCCTTTTGTCCTCCTTGAATCGCGTCGAGTTGGCAGCCCGACACGCAATGATGGGGGAAAATTGGTGTTGGCTCAGGGTGCAATGCCTGGCTCATGCCAGGCGGCGTGCAGCAGCGCCGGCAACACCTGACCGGCCGGCCCCGACAAGACATAAGTGGCATGTTCTGTCAAAGCCGTTGCAGATGGGTTCACTTCCACCGTGATTGCCCCGTGCTCCAGGGCCTCGTAAGGCAGGGAGGCTGCCGGCTGCACCACGGCCGATGTGCCAACGCTCAGAAAAACGTCGCAATCGCGTGCTGCGTCCAGCGCCGCCTGCAGCCGCAGAGGCGGCAAGCTCTCCCCAAACCAAACGACATCTGGTCGCAGCAGGGCCTGGCACTGTGGGCAGCGTGGGGGCACATCCTCAGTCTCCGCCCACGAGGTCACAACCTGGTGATCGCGCGAGCAGATCACGCGGTGTAGATTGCCGTGCAGTTCGATGACATCCGTGCTGCCCGCGCGTTGGTGCAGGCCGTCCACATTCTGCGTGATGAGGGTCAAGCGCGGCGCCAGATTTTCCAGGGCCGCCAGCGCGCGATGCGCGGCGTTTGGCTGCGCCGCGGCCGCCAGGCGGCGGCGCCAGTCATACCACTGCCACACAAGCGCGGGGTGGCGCCGAAAAGCCTCCGGCGTCGCCAGGTCTTCGGGGTTGTATTGGCTCCAAAGGCCGGTCTGCGCTTCGCGAAAGGTGGGCACACCGCTTTCAGCCGAAACGCCGGCGCCTGTCAACACCGCCACATGTTGGGCGGTGCGCAGTGCGTGAATTAACCCCAGGGGCACATTCAGTGAAATCGTGTGCATCGTGTCGTTCAACCATTGCGCAAGCAGGGTTTGCGCCCATGTGCAGTCCGTCTTGGTATGGTTATTTTACTCTGAGACGGTTTATTGAGCAACCCGCGGCCCTGTGGTAAAATTGGGCCTGGAGCAAATCGCTTAGAATCAACCTGCTGCGGATGAGGCGCGCCCGCGCGCCCGTCCCCAAGCCAATCACTGGTGCAACCATGGCTGAGAACATTCTTGTCTGCGTCGCCTGGCCCTACGTCAACGGGCTGCAACATATCGGGCATATTGCCGGCGCCTACCTGCCGCCGGACATCTTTGCGCGCTATCATCGCCTACGGGGCAATAACGTCCTCATGGTCTCTGGCTCTGACACACATGGGACGCCCATCACCGTACGCGCCGACCAGGAGAAGGTGACGCCGACGGAGATCGTCGAACGCTTCCATCCCCTGATAATCCAAAGCTATCTCAAGCTCGGATTGACGTTCGACCTGTTTACCCACACCGACACGGCCAATCATTGGGCTGTGACACAGGACATGTTCCTGACCCATCTGCATAAAGGGTACATTTACCGGGACACCCAGAAGCAGATCTACAGCCTGACGGACCAGCGCTGGCTGCCGGACCGCTATGTGGAAGGCACCTGCCCGGTGTGCGGGTACACCGAGGCGCGCGGCGATCAGTGCGACAACTGCGGCAGCACCTATGACGCCACGGAGCTGCGGAATCCGCGCAGTAAGATCAGCGGCAGCACGGATCTCGAAGCCCGCGATACGGAGCATTTCTTCTTGGACCTGGCGCAGCTCAACCCCGCGCTAGAAGCCTGGATCAACGATGGCCGCAAGGCGCATTGGCGCGCCAGCGTCTTCAACTTTAGCAAGGCGCAGATCGAAAGCCACGAGCTGCGCGGCCGACCGATCACGCGCGATATTGACTGGGGTGTGACGATCCCGGCGCCTGGGTTTGACGATAAGCGCATTTACGTTTGGTACGATGCGGTCATTGGCTATCTGTCCGCGACGAAGGAATGGGCGCAGATCAGCGGCCAGCCCGAGGCCTGGCGCGCCTGGTGGGACGCGGACGCGGATGTGCGCATCTACAACTTCATCGGCAAGGACAACATTCCCTTTCACACCATCATCTGGCCGGCCATGCTGCTGGGCTACGGCGGTTTGGGGACGCCGTACGATGTGCCAGCGAACGAGTACCTGACCATGTCGGGCAGCAAGTTCAGCAAGAGCCGCGGGCGCGTCATCGCCATTCTCGATGTGCTGGAGCGTTATGACCCTGATCCGTGGCGCTATGTGTTGACCGCGATGGCGCCCGAGACCAATGACAGCGATTTCACCTGGGAGGAGTTTGTCGCTAAGGTCAACAACGAGCTGCTGGCCAACTGGGGCAACCTGGTCAACCGCATGCTCGGCTTCGCCTACAAGCGCTTCGAGCAGCGCGTACCAGCGCCTGCCGCCCTGGATGCCAGCGATGAAGCGCTGCTCGCGACGGTGCGCGGCGGCTTCGAGTCGGTGAGTCACCTGTACGCGGCGTGCAAGTTCAAGGCCGCGCTGGCCGAAACGCAGCGCCTTTCACAGGAAGTCAACCGCTACCTCAACGACAAGGAGCCCTGGAAAGCGATCAAGACCGATGCCCAGGGCGCGGCCACCAGCGTCTACGTGGCCTTGCAGGCGATTGACTGGCTGAAGACGCTCTACAGCCCAGTGCTGCCGCACACGTCACAGCTGGTACACGAGTACCTGGGCTATGACGGGCAGTTGTTTGGCCGCCAGTTCACCGAAACCCTCAGCGATGCCCGCGGCGCGCACCAGGTGCTGCGTTACGACGCCAGCGCCGCCATGGGGCGCTGGGAGCCAGGCAGCCTGCCGGTGGGGCAGATCTTGCGCGAACCTGCGCCGCTGTATAAGAAGCTCGAAGAGAGTGTGGTGGCAAGCGAAACTGGGTTGTAAATGGCCTGCGTATGGTGCGCACAACTGTGGACAAGCAAGAATGTAGCACAAGCTGCTGGCTTGCCTCTGTGGCGCGGGGCGCGGCAATCCGCCGGATTGCGCGCTGCGGCTGTTTTTTCAGGGCAAAACCGGCGCCAGCAGGGTGACCACCAGGGCCACCGCGGCCAGGCCCAGCGCGGCGCCGATCAGCCAGCTGTTGGCTTGCACCGCCTGTTCCCACGCGACCAGGGAATCGGTGCGCAAGAGTGTCGAGTGAAAAACGGGGTCGAACAAGGCCCGGCGCACTTCTGCCACCGAAGATGGCCGGTCATTGGGATGCATCGCCATGCAGCGCATGATGGCTTGTTCCGTGGTGGCAGACACGGCCGGGTTGAGACTGCGCACCGGCACCAGGCTGCCTGGCTTGAGAAAGCGCTGCTTGGCATCCGCCGGCGGCTGACCGGTCAGCAGGTGGTAAAGCGTGGCGCCGATCGCGTAGATGTCCGAACGCACGTCGGTGTAGCCCGTGTCGCCGCCGTACTGTTCCAGCGGCGTGTACTGCACAGTGCCTCGTCCCTGCACGACCGTCACCGTGCGGCTGTCATCAGCCAGGAGCAGCTTGACCAGGCCAAAATCCACTAGCTTGATCGCGCCGCGCGGCGTCAGTTTGATGTTGGACGGTTTGATGTCACGATGCAAGACCGGAGGATCCTGGCTGTGCAGATGCTCCAGAGCGTCGAGTAATTGGCCCATCCAGCCAAGCACCTGTTCTTCGCTGAGAAAGCGATCCTGGCGGCGGGCTTCTTTGACCAGGTCGTGCAGGTCGCGACCAGGCACGAAATCCATCACCAGGTACTCACGGCCGCGTGTGGTAAAATAGTCAGAGACTTTGGGTAGATTGGGATGATCGAGACTGGCCAGGGTGCTGGCTTCGCGGTAGAACTGTTCAGAGGCTTGTTCGAAGAGATCGTCGCCTTGATCGGGCACGACCTCCTTGATGGCGCACAAGCGGC